>CAUDHE010000035.1 GCA_958449275.1 uncultured Alistipes sp.
GTAATCATCTTGTCCTTAGTGGCGAAGCTGAGCGATGCCGTGCCTGTCTCGGCACCCGCAGCGTCGTAGCCCGTGGCATGGATCAATATCTCGTCACCTTCGGCCAATGCGGGCGAGTGGGGATTTCCGTTACGCATCACATTGAGGATGTAGCATGTCGAATTCACATAGCAACCCTTTATCGTGCGGGCCTTGCCGTCGGCGAACTCCAGCGTGGGACGATTGTCGCGTGAGTCGTCGACGTTGCCGAAGCCTACGAGGAAGTTGTCCGAGCCGTTATGGCCGCCGCCTTTCACCGCGTCGGCGTTGTTTGCGTTGTATACATACAGATCGAAGGAGTAATCGCCGAACTTGGCTTCGTCTTTTGAGTTGTACGACGACACGATCCATCCGCCGCCGAAGAATTTGCCGTAGCCGTAATCGGTGAAGATGGGAGTCGACGACAGCGAGGTTTCGGCGTCCTGCCAAACGTAATTCTCGGTGGCGACGTCGCCCGTGTAGGTCTTGCCTGTCGTAGCGGCGACGTAGGGAGTCCACGCTGTTCCCTCGAAAGTTACGGTGGCGACTTTGACGCGGTCTTCGTTGCTGTCCGAACAAGCCGTGGCCAAGGCTGCTGCGGCCAGCAACACGGCTAATGATTTGATTGTTTTCATCTTTCAGATATTTAATGGTTTGTAAAATGTCGGGGCCCGCGTCGCCTTTCCCGCGGCGCATTCGGAACGAGGCGCCTGCACGCGGACGTATTGCCGCGGACTGCATGCGGGAATGTCGCGACGCGACCTGTCTGCTTATCGTTAAACGGATTTCTCTCGTCACGCACGCACATCCCGTTCGCCGCAGGTTCGTACTCGCGCTTGCGCCGCAACGGCAGGTCTTCTGACTCGCTCCGAACGCAGCACCTTCCCGATCCGACGATCAGTGGTTGAGAGAGCTTGCGTTCGTGTCCGCCGTGGCGGAGGAGCTTACAGCAGCGGGAACTGTACGGGATTTCCACCCGTTTCCCTTTTCATCTCGCGATCGGCGACGCCGACCGAATGGAGAACCGTTGCGGCGCAAAGATATGTTTTTTCGGTAATTCGGCAAAAGGGAAGCGGCAAAAAAACATGCCGCCCGCAGATGTCTGTCCGCAAATGCTTCCGCCGTTTCCGCATTTGCGGCTCGGCGGAAACGTTTCCGATTGCAGTCCGAAATTGCGTGTCAGGGCAATTGCATGTGGGTCTCCAAGGTTTCGCGCAGGTGCGACGAATCGAGATGGGTATAGATTTCGGTGGTGAGAATATTCTCGTGGCCCAGCAGCTCCTGCACTTGGCGTATGTTCGCACCGCCTTCGAGCAGATGGGTGGCGAAAGAGTGGCGGAAAGTATGGGGGCTTATCTTCTTGTCGATGCCCGCACGCAGAGCCGCCTGCTTTATTATGGTGAAGATCATCACCCGCGTGAGGCGCGTGCCGCGATTGTTGAGGAACAGTGTAGCGTCGTTTCGTCGCCCCTCATTGCGCGTCTCCAAATAGAGCTGTATGCGGTCGCGGGCTATGCCGCTAACGGGTATCAGCCTCTGCTTGTCGCCCTTGCCGATTACGCGTATGTAGCCTTCGCCGAAAAAGAGGTCGCCGATCTTCAGGTCGCACAACTCCGACACTCGCACGCCGCACGAATACAGCACCTCGAGTATGGCCCGATCGCGCAGCCCTTTGGGGGTAGAGGGATCGATGGAACCTATCAGTCGGTCGATCTCGTCGACGCTCAGCGTATCGGGCAGTTTGCGTCCCGCTTTCGGCGTTTCGACCATCTCGGCGGGCGACGAATCGATCATGTCGTTAAGGAGCATGAAATTGAAAAAGCTCTTGATGCCGCTCAGATTGCGGGCCTGCGAACTCTTTTCGCGACCGACGTCATAAAGTCGAGACATGTAGCGTTCGATCATGTTGCGCTCGACCTTGCGCGGCGGTACGTCGTAATGAAACAGAACGAAATGGGCGAAGTGCTCCAGATCGCGCATGTAGGATTCTATTGTGTTGCGCGAGAGATGCTTTTCCAACAACATGTAGGTGCGATAGCGGCGCGAGATTTCCACCCATTTATTCTTAGATTCTGCCATATTCTTTCTAACTTTGTCTGCCGCGAAGATAATGAAATTTTACATAATATGAATTACGTGGAGTTGGATATGTCGGTCGGCGATGACGTGCGCGCCGAGATCGTGACCGCGTTGTTGAGCGATCTGCCGTTCGAGGCTTTCGAGACGGTCGACGGCCGTCTGAAGGCCTACGTCGCGCAAGCGAACTATGCCGTCTGTCGTGCCGAGGCGGTTGCGATTCTGGATGCAGCAGGGGTGACCGACCGCCGCGAGCGCGAGATCGAGCAACAGAATTGGAATGCCGCGTGGGAGAGCGATTTCGAGCCCGTGGAGGTGGCGGGAGAGATTCCCGTGCGTATACGCGCACCGCACCATGCTCCGTCGGAGGAGGGAGTGATGGATGTGACGGTCGCGCCGCGAATGTCGTTCGGAACGGGGCACCATGTCACCACGGCCCTGATGACGAGTACGATAACGTCGATGGGTGTCGGCGGGTTATGCGGGCTGGACATGGGTTGCGGCACGGGAGTGCTGGCAATCGTGGCGGTGAAGTGCGGTGCGGAGCATATGACGGCCGCAGACACCGACGAATGGGCCTGCGAGAGTTGCCGCGAGAGCGCGGAGTTAAACGGCGCGGCGGATCGCATAGAGGTCGTATGCGGGTCGATGGGCGACGTGGCGGCACGACGGTTCGACTTCATTCTGGCCAACATCAACCGTAACATTTTACTCGACATGATGCCGATGTTTGCCGAGGCCTTGCCGACGGGCGGCCGCTGCGCGATGAGCGGATTCCTGACATGCGACGCGGCGGCGATAAAGGAGGCCGCACGGCATTACGGCATGGAATGCGAATCGGAGATATCGAAAGACGGATGGGCCGCCACGATGTGCAGAAAAGTAAAATAATGCCCGAGAGCATTATAAACCCGAAAGAATACATGACGATATTACCTGTTTCATATATGGGATCGGCGGAGTACTTCGCGCGGCTGCTGCGCGAGGAGTGCGTGATCGATTTGGGCGAACACTACGTGAAACGTTCTGTGCGCAACCGCGCCTCGATCCTCTCGGCCAACGGCGTGATGCGGCTCACGGTACATGTGGTGAACGGCAATCGGCCCTGTCGACCCGTGCGAGATGTGGAGATCGACTACTCCAAGCGATGGCAGCATCAGCATTGGATCTCGATCGTGTCGGCCTACAAATCGTCGCCCTATTTCGACCACTATGCGGAGCATATCGAACCTTTCTACCGCCGCCGTTGGCGTTGGCTGGTCGACTACGACATGGAGTATACGCATACTCTTCTGCGCCTGCTCGGCTCTTCGATCGTGCCGCGCGTGTCGGAAAGCTACGTCGAGGCTGCGGCCGGCGATCTCGACCTTCGCGCCGAGCGAGAAGAAGGCTCGACCTTCACGGCCGAGCCTTACGTTCAGGTCTTTTCCGACCGTATGCCTTTCGCGCCCAATCTTTCGACGCTCGATCTTCTGATGTGCGAGGGGCCCTCGGCTATTGACGCTGTTTTAATGCGTTGCCGATTATGATCGTCTCCGAATCGCTCAAATCTCCCGCCGACACGACCACGTTGTTACGGCCCGTCATGACCACCGAGTCCGATATGAACTGACACGGAGCATACTCTCTGACGCGCACCGTATCCTTGTTCACCGTCAGCACGGGAGCCTCGGGCGCCGACGAGTAGAATTTCACCTGCTGGACCGCATCCTGACGCACGTTGCGCCGCTTCTCCGTTATGTGTAACGTGGGGCTTTGTTCGTTCCACAGCGCGCGGTAGAGGTAATAGGCATCCTTCTGATCCTTGCGGTCGAACGTGACGAGTCCCGTGCGCGATATGCCGTCGGTGTGGCGCACCGAGCCGAATTCGAACATGTTGTTGATCCATACGCCCCAGAATTGGGTGTCGCCCGTCAGATTGCGCGCATAGCCCTCGTGGAACTCCGTGAGCCAGCGTTCGGGCTGCCAGCGCGGATCCATGCGGGCGGGCTTCATCGCATTGTCGGTCTGCTGATCGATCGATCCGCTTTCTCCGTATGCTATGGCCGACCGCAACTGGCTCCAATCCTTGCGGAGCTTCTCGCGCCAGATGTTCAGATCCTCTATCGTGCCGCGCTCCCAACCCAGATTCTGCTGCCATACGATCAGGTCGGGAACGAAATTGATGTCGCCGTCCTGATTGCTGCATGCCACCGTGGGACGCGTGGCATCCAACTGCTTGGCTTCCGAATTGAGACGGCGCACGTAGTCGAGCACGTTATCGCCGCGCATCCAGATGAGCGAGTAAATGCCCCACATCACCACCGACGGGTGGTTGTAATTCTGCACTATCGTCTCGCGGAGCTGTTGCAGACCGTTATCCTTGAACTTGTCGGTGGCGTAATAGAACACGTCGCTCAGGAACGGGGCGCGCGTGAAGGGCGTGTCGATCCACACCAGCATGCCGTTTTGGTCGCAGCAGTCGTAGAGATACTGCGCATGGGGCGCGGTGGCCGAACGTATGGCGTTGGCTCCTATGTCGCGTATCTGCTGCATGTCCTCGTCGTAGTGGCGCGTGCGCAGAGCGTTGGCTATGGCGGCGCGGTCGTGGTAGAGCGTCACGCCGCGTACGGGGATCTTCCGACCGTTGATCGTCAACCCCTCGGCGGGTGTCACCTCTATCTTTCGGAATCCCGTGACGACGGTCACTTCGTCCTCTTGCTTGGGACCTATGCCTATGGTGACGGTGTAGAGATTGGGCTCGTCGCAGCTCCACAGCAACGGCTCCTCGACGGTGAAGGGGATATCGACGGGTTTGCCGGGTTCTATGCGGCCCTTGAGATAGCGCGTATACACGGCGTCGCCCTGCGGGCTGCGCACCGTGACGGCCAGATCGCACGCCTTGTCGACCGTCGAGGTCACCCACACCGAAGCCGTGGCCTCGACCAACCCGTCGGCAATGTTGTTTTGGTGGATAAGCACACCGTCCGAACCGTAGTAGAGCGGCGATATGGTGGTCTGCTCGGTCACGATCAACTCCACGTCGCGGTAGATGCCGCCGTAGAAATTCACCTCCGACGATGTGGGCAGTATGTCGTTCTGGTAGGAGTTGCTCACCGTCACCATCACCGAGTTGTTGGCGCCGAATTGCACGAATTGCGTGATTTCGAACGTGAAAGCCGTCCATCCGCCGCGATGCTCGCCCGCATGATGGCCGTTGACGAACACGTCGGCCACATTTTGCACGCCGTAGAACTTCAGGAACAGGCGTTTGCCCGACCAATCGGCGGGGATGTACATGTCGCGCAGATAATTGGCCGTGGTTTGCAGATAGTTGCCGCTGCCGGCCAGCGCATCGAGATTCCATGTGTGTGGCAGCGATATGTGGCGGGCATAGTCGCTGCTGGTCTCCAGCTTGAAGAAGAACTGCCAGTTGTCGTTGAGCGAATATGTGGCGCGGGCGCGAGCCGACGCGCATGCGGCTATGAGCAGAATGGCGATGATGTAACGCTTCATAACGAATGGTTTTTCGCGCTCGCACTTGCCGTCCGACGTGGCGCGAACCATGCGGCGCGGCCGATCCGAGCGGTGTTTGTTATTGCAAATATAGACATAATCAAAAAAATTATGCTAACTTCGTGCAATATTTTGCTTCGCGCGCACGGTTTGGCGCGAAATCATGCGATAATGTTATGAATGTTTTCGATATCATACTTTGTCTCGCGCTCGCATGGGCCGTATTCAACGGGTGGCGACGCGGGTTTCTGTTGCAGATGCTGTCGCTGGTGGCCGTAGTGGCGGCGTTTTATCTGTCGGTGAAATACGGAGCGGCATTGGGCCGCGCCGTCGGCATGGACGAAGGGGCCGCCGTGGCGGGATTCCTCATCATATTCGTCGCGGCGCTGGTCGGCATAAGCGTCGTCGGCCATCTGATGCGGGCGGTGTTCCGTTTCGCGGGGTTGGGGGTGATCGACACTCTGTTCGGAGTGATCTTCTCGGTAGTCAAGATACTGCTGGTGGTCAGTGTGTTGTTCGCAGGCTTCGATGCGCTCAACCGCAATTTCGATCTGGCGTCGCAACAGACGGTCGAGGAGTCGCGCTGGTTCCGCCCCGTGGCGGGACTTTCGGATAAGCTGACTCCCTTTTTCGAGGAGTTGAAAAGCCGTATAAACGACTGACCTATGACGGAGAAAGAATTTCACGGCACGGTGATGCGGTCGACGGGCAGCTGGTACGAAGTCCTGCGCGACGGCGAGGTTGTCAGATGCCGTATTCGCGGCAAGCTGCGCCTGAAGGGGGTGCGCTCCACCAATCCCGTAGCCGTGGGCGACTCGGTGCGGTGCGAGGCCGACGAGCAAGGCGCTTACGCGATAGCGGAGATCATGCCGCGCCGCAACTATGTGATACGCCGAGCGTCGAACCTTTCGAAAGAGTCGCACATCATAGCCGCCAACATCGATCGGGCGTTGCTCGTCACCACGCTGTTCGCACCCGTGACGGCGCCCGAGTTCATCGACCGTTTTCTGGTCACGTGCGAAGCCTACAAGGTTCCCGTGACGATACTTCTGGCCAAGGCCGATCTGGCACGCACCCGCCCCGAGACCGCCGCGGAGTTTCATAGGGTGTACGAAGGCGCGGGATATCGCGTGATCGACGTCTCGGCCACCGAGGGCGAAGGGATTGCCGAGGTGCGCGAACTGTTGCGCGGACGAACCACCCTGCTCTCGGGTAATTCGGGCGTAGGCAAGTCGACTTTGGCTGCCGCTGTCGAGGAGGGGCTCGACATTCGCACGGGTGCCATCTCGCAGAGCCACGGCAAGGGATGCCACACGACCACCTATTCGACCATGTATCCGCTCTCGGACGGCGGTTATCTGATCGATACCCCCGGGATCAAGGGATTCGGCCTGCTCGACATAGACGACGCCGAGCTGGCGCACTACTTTCCCGAGATGATGCGTTACCTGCCCGAGTGCCGATTCTACAACTGCTCGCACACTCACGAACCGCATTGCGCCGTGAGGGCGGCGGTGGAGCGCGGCGATATAGCCTTTTCGCGCTACGAAAGCTACCTGAAAATATTGGATGAAGATGACAAATACAGAAAATAAAGGCCGCGACGCCGCGTGGTACGACGCGCGCACCCGCTACATGTCGGGATTCCTCACCGAGGAGCGGTGCGAGGTGCTGCGCCGCACGGCGTCGATGCGCACCCGATACATGACTATACTCACCGAGAATACGTTCCACCCTCAGAACGCCAGTGCGCTGGTGCGCCATTGCGAGGCGTTCGGCTTGCAGGACCTGCACACGGTGGAGACGCTCTGCCGTTTCAATCCCAATGTCAACATCGTGCGCGGTACCGACAAATGGATCGACATAACGCGTCACGAATCTACCGCCGAGGCCGTGGCGTCGTTGCGCCGTGCGGGTTACCGCATAGTGGCTACCACGCCCCACCGTGAGAGCTGCACGCCCGAGACATTCGATGTCGCCCGCGGCCCTTTCTGTCTGGTGTTCGGTACCGAACATGCGGGGGTGTCGGATGAGATCGTGGCTTCGGCCGACGAGTTTCTGCGCATACCGATGTGCGGCATGGTCGAGAGTCTCAACGTATCGGCCTCGGCCGCCATATTGATATATATGCTGTCGCAGCGCATGCGCCTGTCGGAGGTGGACTGGATGCTGACCGAGGAGGAGCAGCGCGAGCTGTTGTTCCGCTGGACGGTGGCTTCGGTGCGTGACGGACGACGGATTCTCGAACGCGAGTTCGGGCGGGAATAGCATTCGGGCCGCAGACTGCGGAGGCCGCGAATGAGCCATGCGAATAGCGGGCCTCCGCGGGGCGAGGCTGCGGCCCGCACGACTTTGACGAGTCGCAATGATACGACAAATTGACAATTTCGGACAACTTATGAGCGATATACTTAGAAAACGGTTTTTGGCACATGTGGGCCAGACCTCGCCGTCGCCGATGATGATAGAGGTGGCGCGTGCCGAGGGCGTATTTTTCCATACTCCCGAGGGCAAACGCTATTACGATCTCGTGTCGGGCGTATCGGTCAACAACGTGGGTCACGCCAACCCCGCTGTGGTGGAAGCTGTGCGGCGTCAGGCAGCCGACTACATGCACATAATGGTCTACGGCGAGATGGTCGAGCGGCCGCAGGTGGAGTTCGCCCGTCGACTGGCCGAGGCGTTGCCCGCGCCGCTGGAGAGCGTCTACTTCGTCAACTCGGGCGCCGAGGCGGTCGAGGGGGCGTTGAAACTCGCCAAACGCCATACGGGCCGTACTGAGATGATCTCCATGCGTCGCGCCTACCACGGCTCCACTCACGGAGCCATGAGCATGATGGGTGCGCCCGAGGGTGAGGAGTGGAAAGAGGCGTTTCGTCCGCTGCTGCCCGACACGCGGGCCATACGTTTCAATTGCGAGGATGATCTGGCGGCCGTTACCGAACGCACGGCGTGCGTGCTGTGCGAGCCCGTGCAGGGCGAAGCGGGCGTGCGTCCTCCGCAAAACGACTATTTGAAGGCGTTGCGGCGCCGCTGCGACGAGACAGGGGCGATGCTCATATTCGACGAGATACAGACGGGCATGGGCCGCACGGGCGAGATGTTCGCCATGACCAAATACGGCGTGACGCCCGACATCGTGTGCCTGGCGAAGGCTTTGGGCGGCGGAATGCCGCTCGGCGCGTTCGTGTCGAGCCGCGAGGTCATGTCGACGCTCTCGCACGATCCCGTGTTGGGACACATAACCACTTTCGGAGGCCATCCCGTATGCTGTGCCGCCGGGCTCGCGGCCATGAAGTATTTGCAGGACAACGATGTCTTGGCCGATGTGGAGCGCAAGGGCGCACTGTACGAGGAGTTGCTGCGCGACCATCCCGCAGTGTGCGAGATACGCCGTTCGGGACTGTTGATCGCCGTGGAGTTAGGCAGCTCGGAGCGTCTCTACCGCATCATGGAGTTGTTCGCCCGCGACGGGATCTTGAGCGATTGGTTCCTCTATTGCGACACGGCGTTCCGCATATCGCCGCCGCTGGTAATCTCCGACGACGAGATACGCGACAGCGTGGCGATCATCCGCAGATGTCTGGATGAGTTGGCATGAACATAGGTTAGGATTGCGCGGCATTCGGATTTGCGGCCGGTTGTTAAAAATGCCATACGGAGCCGAAAGGCTCGGTATGGCATGATTGCGGCGCGAAAGTCGCGGCGGCGAGGACCGATTTATTTGTCCTTATGTTTTTCGATCAGGCGTTTCATCACGTCCAACCCCTTGTCTATCGCCTCCTCGAACGTGTGTGCCTGCTCCTCGGCGCGCAGATCGCCGCCCGGAACGTGCAATGTGACTACTGCGATCTTGTTCCCGCGCTCGTCGTCCTTTTCGAGTTTCAGAACCACGTCGGCGCCCGTCGCATTCTCGGCGAAACGGTCGAGTTTGGCTAATTTTTTCTCGATGAATTCGATCAACCTCTGTCCCGCATCGAATTTCACTGACTGAATCTGTACGTTCATAGCCTTAAAATTTAGAGTTAAACATGGTAGCGTTTATATGCGAATCACCCGTTGTCGGACGGTTCGTTCGCTGATTGATACCTTAATATATTATTCGGCACCCCGAATCGCTCGGGCGGTTACTCCCGCGATCGCGGATGTGCCGCGGCGTATACCTGCCTCAACCGAGCGATGTCGTTGTGGGTATAGACCTGCGTGGCCTTGAGCGACGCATGGCCCATCAACTCCTGTATCTCGCGCAGGTCGGCGCCGTCGTTAAGCAGGTGTGTGGCAAAAGTGTGTCTGAGCACATGGGGCGAACATTTTCCCTGCACTCCGCACTCCCGCAGAAGCCGTGCCACGCTGCGCTGCACGTCGCTGCGCGAAACGGGTTTGCCTCGTTTGGATAAAAATAGCGATTTTTCGCCGTTCGGGCAAATATTTTCCGCACTATTTCGTTCGAACCGGCGTTTTATTTCGCAGGCGACTCTGTCGAGCAGCGGCACCATGCGCACCTTGTCGCCCTTGCCTCGGACCCGCAGCGTGGAGAAATCGTCGCCGAAATCGTCGCGTCTTATGCCCGTCAGTTCGGCCAGACGCAAACCGCAAGTGTAGAACACCAGCACCATCAGGGCATCGCGGCGGGTGCGACTGTCGTCGCTGTCGAGCCGCACCAGTACCTCGCGAACCACATCGGCCATGCGGTCGTCGGGGATGAACGACGGAAGCCGCCGCGACGTGCGCAAGGCCGTCACTCCCGCGAACACGTCGCGTTCGACCAAACCTTCGCGCCGCAGATAACGATAGAGCGACCGCAGCGAAGCTACGGTGCGATTGATGGATGCGTTGTTCAGCGTGCCGCTCTCCGACAGCGACACGATCCACGTGCGGATATCCTCGCTCCGCACGTCGCACAATGCGAACGCTCCGCCCGAAGTCTCCGTACCCCATGCCGCGAAATTCTCGATGTCGCGCCGATAGTTGCGCACCGTAAGGGGCGAGTAGCGACGTTCGGCCGCGAGGTAATCGACGAACCGGTCTACGATGGTTGCGTTATCCGTTTTCGTAGTCATCGTTTCTGCCTTTCGACGGAGATTACCCGAGGCTCGCCCTGCCCGGGCAGAGGACGGTAGACCACTATCACCGCATCGAACCGTTTGCCTTTGCGGCCCTTTTCGCGGCCGCTGCACAGAAAACGGTAGTTGGTCCCCGCCACCACCTGCGTCGCCACGTTCATCGGCTTGTACTCCACGCCTTCGAGGCCCTTCACGGCTTCGGCGAATAGAGCTTTCTCGTCGTCGGTCGGCGTACGGGGTTTCGAATACCCGCCGACGATTTCCGTATCGTCTGCTTTTTCGCTGCGCGTTGCGTCGCGGCCGCACGCCCCGAAAACGAGCGAAATACATAATAACGTGATATAAAATCTCATATTCGAATCGAATTTGGTCTATTTCAAAACAAAAATAGCGTTTTTTTTCGTCTCGCCGCAAAATATTAATACCTTTGAATATCGAAACAAGCAATAACATAACCAATCAATACATCCGAAATGAAACGTATCTTTTTATTGATGCTGGCCGTGTGCTCGCTCTGCGCCGCGCAGGCCAAACCGAAAATCTACAAGCTCGCCGCCCCCGACGGCAAACTGGTCGTGACGGTAACGGTCGACGACGACATACGCTGGAGCGTAGAGGACGAGGGACGCACGATCATCGCCCCTTCGCAGATCGCCATGCAGGTAGGCGAGACCGAGACATGGGGCGTCAATCCACGTCTGCGCAAGGCCTCGACTGCAAAGGTCGACCAAATCATTCCCTCGCCTCTTTACAAAAAAGCCGAGGTGAAGGATGAGTACTCGTCACTCACGCTGCAATTTCAGGGCGATTACGCCGTCGAGTTCCGCGCCTACGACGATGCGGCCGCCTACCGATTCGTGTCGACACGCAAGGGCGACTACACGGTGAAAAACGAAGTGGCCGAGTTCGCGTTCGACGGCGACAACGACGTCTATTGCTCTTACGTTCGCGGCAACAAAAACAAGACCGTCGAGCAGCAGTATTACAACTCGTTCGAGAACACCTACGAGATCGAGCCGATGAGCAAGATGGGCGCCAACCGTCTGATGTTCCTGCCGGTGCTGGTCGACCTGGGTGACCGCAAGGTGTGCATCACCGAATCGGATCTGGTGAGCTACCCGGGCATGTATCTCTACAATCCCGACGGCTCCACCGCGCTGAAGGGCAACTACGCTCCCGTGCCCGACCAAATCAAGCAGGGCGGCCACAACATGCTTCAGGGCGAGGTGCAGACCCGCAAACCCTACATAGCCGAGGTGAGCGGCGCGCGTTCGTTCCCGTGGCGAATCTGTATCGTGGCGCACGACGATGCCGAACTTCTCGACGACGACATGGTGTTCCGTCTCAGCCAGCCCAACGCCATAGGCGACACGTCGTGGATCAAGCCCGGCAAGGTGGCCTGGGAGTGGTGGAACGATTGGGGCCTCTACGGAGTGGACTTCAAGCCCGGCGTGAACAACCGCACCTATGAATATTATATCGACTTCGCGGCCCGCAACGGTATCGAGTACGTGATCCTCGACGAGGGCTGGAGCGTGAACAAGGCGGCCGACCTGATGCAGGTGATTCCCGAGATCGACATCAAACATCTGGTCGACTACGGCAAGGAGCGCGGTGTGGGCATTGTGCTGTGGGGCGGCTACTGGGCTGTAGACCGCGACATGGACAACGTATTCAAGTACTATTCCGATCTGGGAGTCAAGGGATTCAAGATCGACTTCATGGATCGCGACGACCAGAAGATGGTTGATTTCTACGAGCGCGCTGCGGCCACTGCGGCCAAATACAACCTCATGTGCGACTTCCACGGAGCCTACAAGCCCAGCGGACTCTCGCGCAAGTATCCCAATGTGGTCAACTACGAGGGTGTGCACGGATTGGAGCAGATGAAGTGGTCGGACATATCGACCGATCAGGTGACCTACGACGTGACCATTCCGTTCATCCGCATGGTGGCGGGGCCGATGGACTATACGCAGGGCGCCATGCTCAACGCCCAGAAGCGCAGCTACCGCGCCAGCAATGCGGAGCCGCAGAGCCAGGGCACGCGTTGTCGTCAGCTCGCCATGTACGTAATATTCGAGGCGCCGTTCAACATGTTATGCGACTCACCCACCAACTATGAGAACGAACCCGAGTGCACGCAGTTCATCGCCGAGATTCCCACCGTGTGGGATCAAACCGTGGCTCTCGACGGCAAGGTCGGGCAGTATGCCGTGCTGGCCCGCCGCTCGGGCGACGAGTGGTATGTGGGCGGCATGACCGACTGGAATGCCCGCGAAGCCGAGGTCGACCTTTCGTTCCTGCCCGACGGTAACTATCGCGTGACGACCTTCAAGGACGGCGTGAATGCCGATAAGATCGCTCGCGACTTCGTCATCGACACCGACAATGCCGACAACACCAAGAAGCTGAAGATCCGTATGGCCCGCGGCGGAGGTTTCGCCATGAAGCTCACCCCGATCAAGTAAGCCTTGCGCACGATGCGAACAGCGATCCCGCCCGACATTCGGGCGGGATCGTTTTTTTGCAGCGTCCGCGACGGGCAGTCGTTCGAAACGGTACATTCGTGATGAAAATTTTTCGGTTCGTTGAAAAAGTTTTTTTTTCAACGGGGGCGTTCCTACTTTTGCATCGATTGTATAAATTGCCGAAAATCAGATGCGAGTCAACATATCGTACATATTATTGGCCCTCACAGGTCTCGCGGCCTGCTCCGAGAAGCGGATCGAGACGTCACGAGGCGTTCTGAATACCGCCGTCATAGAGGTGGCGGGCGACATCCCCGAAAGCCGCGTCGCATCGTACGACGATCCCGTTTCGGTGGGATTCGACGCCGACGTGCCCGCCGATTGCCCCGAGAGCCGCGCCGTGCTGGGCGACGATTGGAGGACGGTGAGCTGGACCGAAAACGACGAGGTGGTTCTGTGGGCATCCGACCTGTCGGGCGGCGACGCCATCGAGGGTGGAGTATTCCGATATTACAACCAGTCGGCCGAAAACGCGGCCCGCTTCACGGGCAACATGAAAGTGGCGGCCGACGAATACGAATGCGTAGCAGTGTATCCCGCTCCGATGCGTACCCTGGGGCGTCGGGTGACATACAATATTCCCGAGGTGCAGGACGGCATGTATCGTTCGGAACTCGACATCATGTCGTCGGACCCCGCCCGCGGAAAACTTGCGGAGGTGTCGGACGGTACGGGTGTGCGCCTGACGATGCACCACCGCTGCCACGCCTTGCGGATCACGATTCCCGAGGGCCGAAATCGCTGGGGCAAGCCGATCACGCGCCTTTTGGTGGAGTTTCCGCGCGAAGTGGCGGGCGATCTGTCGTTCGATCTGCCCGCGGCGGGTGCCGACGGCGACATCGCGCTGACCGACGGCAAAAGGACTATAGAACTCGATCTCTCGGCCGCGCCGCTCGATGCGAGTACTGACGGCGAGCCGCGATATGCGTGGGTGTTCATCGCTCCCGGGCCTGTTGACGGCGACATATCGTTCACACCCCTTTTCGAGGACGGATATTGCGCCGAGACGCTTTCGGCCACGGTCGACCGCGAATTTGCGGGCGGACGTGTCACGCCGATAAACCTCACCGTTTCGGCCGTCGAGCAGCCCGTTACGTGGCTCGATTTCACGGTCGATCACTCGCAGCTGGGCGAACCGGTCGATCTGCTGACCGTGACGGCTCCCGAGAACGCCCGTTTCCGCGGAGACATGGGCAGCGCGACGGTGCGGACCGATGCCGACGGTAAATTCCGCGTTGGTTATTACGCCAAATTCTATCCCGATGCGTTCAACGGCGCGAAAGTGGATCTGGTCTACGATTCGGCTCACGCCGTGGTGGAGGGTGCCGCCACGCTGCCTGCCGCTCCGATCGTCGACGGACACAACGATTTGTCGGTAAAGGCGCCGTATCTCTTTTTCGAGGATTTCGGCGGGGTTAACGGAAATAATAATAATGTCGAGGCCGGCGGTGCGAGCGTGTCGTCTGACAATAACTCCGTGGGACTCGCGTTCATGGGACTTTCCGACCAGTGGAGCGGTCAGCGCATCGGCAGCGAGGCGGGTGTAGCCATTAAGATAAGCAGTGTCAAAGGCGTAAGACAATGGAGAGGCCGTGTTACGGCTCCATGCTTACCCAACTTGAAAGATGGTGCGGAGGTGCATCTGAATGTCTCTTTCGACATGAGCGGTTATCAGAAAAGCGGATATATATGTACCTGCACTTTGGGCTTCTCGGACGATACCCAGAATTTGAAGTGGAAATACGATGACGGCCTTACGTCTGTGATGGCGACTTTCAATCCGCCTACCGACGGCGGTTACGACTCTATCGACCGTCACTGCTCTTACGACACGAAGAGCGGGAAAAAAGCCAACGGCAGCAGTCGGTTGTCTTGGTTGATAAATTATGGAGACGGCGGAGGTGCATTCAGTTATCAAACGTATTATCTTTTCATTGACAACATCCGCGTAAGCATCGCCCAATAAACCGAAAAACAAAAACAATGAACAATATGCTTGTGAAAAAGTATCCGTTAATCATCGCGACGTGGGGGGGGGTACTCCTGTCGGGATGTTCGAAAGAACCTGCGGCCGAAGCCGACGGCATGGGCCGTGTCTCGTTCGCCTGCACGCCCGACATCGTGGTCGAGGAGCAAACCCGTGCCACGGTGCAGCTGCCCCTGGAGATACCTGCGGCGGCCGATTTCACGCTGAAGGTCACTAATGCCGACGGCAGCTACTCCGAGGAGTACGACCGATTCAGAGATTACGATCAGCCTCTGATGAAGAGCGGCGAGTATACCGCCTCGTTCTCGCTGGGCGACCCCGACGCCGAAAGCTCGACCGCCTACCGTTTCGAGGGATCGACCGACTTCAAGGTGACGGCCAACCGTACCACGACGGTGACGGTACGCCCCAAACTCGTCAATTCGGCCGTGCGTCTTGCGACCACCGAGTGGTTCGACAATTACTACTCGTCGGCCGAGTTCACCGTGACCACGTCGGCGGGCAACAGCTTCGCATTTACTCCCACCTCGGGACAAACCATATACATGAAGGCGGGCACCACGCTCAGACTCAAGGGATCGGCCGTCAAGGCGCAGAACGGAGCCGAGGTGACTTTCCCCGAGCACTCGATAGGCGCCACTTCGGCGTCGACGCTCCACACCATAACCGTCGACGCTTCGCAGGCGGGCGGCGGCACGCTGCGTATCACGCTCGGCACCGAGGACGAAATGATTGAAGTGGCTCCCGTGGATATAGAACTCAACCCCGAGGTCTGAACGAACGAAATAAAAATTGAGATATGAGATCTGTTTACAAAATCATGGCTTTCGCCCTCGCGGTCGGCATGTTGTCGTCAGGTTGCGAGAAGGAGAAGATCGACTTCGGCGGCAATGAAAAAAACGATTCGGAATCGGGCTATCTGGTGCTGTCGGGCATGAATGTCAATGTCAATGCCGATGCCGAAGTGGTGGCCAGCCGCGCCGAGGGCGACGGTGACAAAAAGACCGTCGAAGCGGCCGACGATTACGGCGTAACCATAGTCAACGCCTCGTCGCAGGCGGTGATGCTCGACGAGACCTACGGCGAGGTCAAACAACGCACCGAGCCTATCGCCCTGCAACCCGGGCAGTACCGCATCACGGCCCGATCGGCCAATGCCGACGACATGGCGCCCGCGGGGTGGGATTGCCCCGCCTACACGGGCAGCGTGACTGCTACCGTGACCAAGAACATCACCACGCAGGCCCCCACGGTGGTCTGCAAGTTGGCCAACATAAAGACTTCGGTGTTTTTCACCCCTCTGCTGAAATCGAAGTTCCGCGAGACACCCGAACATCCGTTGCAGGTGACCGCCAAGTTGGGCGACAACACGCTGGTTTTCGGCCGCGACGAGACCCGTACGGGATATTTCAAGGCTTTGCAGACGGTCAATAATCTGGAGGTGACGCTCACGGGTGAATACAATACCGCCGACGAGGGTGCGACCCCCGTATACAAGGTGGTGAGCATGACGCAGACCATCGACAACGTGCGCGCGGGTCAGTGGCGCAAACTCACGTTCGCCATTCAGGTGTCGGACGAGGGTAACGTGACCTTCTCGGTTCAGGTCGACACGTGGGTCGACGACGAACCCATCGAGGTGGATGCCATGTCGCTCTACGCCTGCGCCGAGGAGGTGATCCCCGACGACGGTCAGGTGAGCGATCCCGATTCGCCCGTACTGACGCTCGACAACCTTCACGACATAGCCGATCCGTTCGTGATAAGCAGCTCGATATTCGACGACGAGGGCACCTGCACCGATCGTATAGGATTGCTGCTTACGCCCAATGCCGATGCCGTGGTGACACGCGTGGAGGCGATGTTCTCGTCCGACAACGAGGCTTTGCTCGCGGCGTTGGAGACCGCGGGCTACGAGAACGGCATAATGGACATAACCGATGTGGTGACCATAGGCGGTGTCGACTATTCGACGGTGACCGTGAGCGGCCGTGCCAAAGTTATCCGCGCTACGTCGGCGGCCATGCGCAGACTCTACGAGTTCGCGGGTACGCACACGGTGCGCATCGCGGCGACCGATTCGCAGAACCGCACGTCGTATACCGATCTGACCGTCACCGTGCGGCGCAGCGGCGGCGCGGAGAACGGTCCCGTGATCGAGTGGCAGGGACATGATCTCAGCACCCGATACACGGTGAACGACATGACGGGCGACGACTGCTGCGTGATCGACATAGGATCGACGTCGGGCATCACGGGCTTCCTCGTCGACATAGGGGGAGGCGTACTCACGCCCTCGGATCTGCGCGATCTGGGACTTGACTCGCACATGGATCTGATAAACCCCGCGACCGACGAGATGAACGATATGCTGCTCAACCTGGGATTCAAAACCCGAGACGACGTGCGCGGCGCCAAGGAGTTGCAGTTCAACATATCGTCGTTCATGCCCATGCTGGTGGGATTGGGAATCCCTGGTCCCGTCGATTTCAAGCTCACGGTAACCGATGCCGACGGTGAGATAAGCGGAACCATAATGCTCACGGTAAAATAGACCTATGTCGTTCGTAATTAAAACTATGACCATGAAAAGATTCATATACATGTCGGCTCTGGTCTGCGCCGCTCTCGCGGCGGGCTCGTGCGCCAAGGAGATCGACGATACAAGCGGCGAAGGCTGTCTGCGCATGACGATCGATCTCGATCAGGTCGCTACACGGGCCGAGGCTGAGAGCTACGACCCCACCGAGCGGAGCGTTCTGCGCATATACAATGCCGACGATCAACTGATCCGCAAATACGAACCGGCCAAGACACGTCCCGACAATCTCTACCTGATCGGCGGCGAGTATAAAATAAAATACGAGTCGAGCGACGGCAGCCAAGCCACGTGGGACCATCTGAGCTACGCGGGCGAGAAGAGTTTCTCCATTATTCCGCACCAAACCACAACGGTGGAGATGACGTGTCCGATAGTCAATTCGGGTGTGAAGGTGGCTTTCGACCCGAGCGTGGCCGAAAAGGTCGAGGACTTCAGGGTCTACGTGTGCGCCAGCGACGAGTTTTCGTACTACGACGCCGACAACGGCACCGTGCCGACGCTGACCTACGACGCCGACCGCACGGGTTTCTTCCTGCTTCCCGAAGGGGTGTCGAAACTCAGCTGGGGTTTCTACGGCCGACGCAAGGACACGGGTGCCGACGTGGCGATAGTCTCGACCACGGGGCATCGCGAGATAGTGCCCGAGGCGGGAATGCTATATTCGCTTAATTTCAAGTTCTCGAATACGCCCGACGGTGCGCTCGACATATCGGTAGTGGTCGAGGAGGAGGGCGAACTGGTCGACCGCACCATATTCTTCAGCCCGCAGCCTACATTTACGGGAGACGGATTCTCCATAGGCGCCGTATCGGGTTATACGGGCGGTGACATGTCGGTGAAGGTGTCGGCCATCAACGCCTTGAAAAGCGTGAAGCTGATAGTCGACAGCGACGAATACGAACTCATGAACACCTCCCGCGCGGGAGCCGACGGCGTGACGTTCGGCCTGACTTCCGACGACGGCTGCAACGGCGTGATAACCTTGTCGGAGAGCTTCCTTTCGAATTACGGAGGCGGAATACACACCATAGGTTTCAAGGCCGTCGACGCAGCCGATGCCGAAGGGCAGGCTAAGATGCGCATGGCGGTGCAGGGACTGTTCGACATGGACGCCGCGCACTACGATCTGTGGAACAACACGGCCGAGCTGCGTGCGGCCGTCACCGACGGTACGGCCCGTAACGTGACGATAAAGTACCGCCGTCTGGGGGCGAGCGAGTGGACGAGTATCCTTGCCACCGAGGGCGAGGATTACACCTACACGGCCCTCGTGACGCCCGTATGGTCGCAGAAGAGTGTCAACGGCCACACCGTATACACCCTCGAAAAGGGTATTTCGGCGAAGAACACTTACGAATACTTGCTGTCGATCGACGGCAAGGACGGCGAGGTGCGGCAATTTACGACCGAGACGTCGCAAACCATCCCTCACGGCGACATGGAGAGCGAGGCTCTGCTGTGCTTCACCACCGACGGCAGCAAGAACGCACCCTATTGGGGCAGCGGAAACAACACCATGACCTCGTCGCTGTGCACCAGCTCGACGTTCCCGGGAATGGGCGGCTCGCACTGCGCCAAGTTGCAGGCTACGAGTACGCTCGGTTTCATGGCTTCGGGCAACCTCTTCATGGGAACGTTCGAACGTCCCGGAATGAACGGTTACGTCGACTTCGGTCATAAATACACATGGCTGGCGCGTCCCGCGGCATTGAAACTCAAGTTGCACGCCTCTCTGGGCAGCGTAAACAACAACAAACATAACGGTCCTCTGCCTAAGGGCAGTCCCGACGTGGCGGTAGTCTACGTGGCTATCGTCGACTGGAGCGCCAAGCACCGTGTGACCTCGGGTACCGCCGCTCCCTCGGGCATGTGGAGTCCCTCCGACGGTCCCGACGCGGTGAGCGAAGGCAAGGTGCTGGGTTACGGTCTGCTCGACATCACTGAGTCGACCGCGGGCGGCAGCATGGTGGAGACCACGATCCCCATCGTGTGGTACGACCGCGAGAGCAAACCCGCGGGCAACTACACTCTGGTGATCTCGTGCTCGACCAGCAAGTACGGCGATTACATGGACGGCTGCGACCAGAATACCATGTATGTCGACGACTTCGAATGGACGTACTGATTAACGGATTGAAGATTTTGCGAATGTCGAATTACTGCAAACGATATCTTCTCGCGGCGGCCGTGTCGCTGAGCGCTTTGGTGCCGTGCGGCGCCCAGTCCTTCGCGGAATCGTCGCGCGGAGTCGCCGCGTCGGAGCTGCCGACGCATCCGCCCACCGTGAACCAGATGCGTCGGGAGCGCGGCCTGACGTCGCGGTCGACCTTGTTCGTACCCAAGGGACAATGGGTATTCGGCGGCACGGCATCCTACTCGGCGCATTCCAACGACAATTATTCGTTTCTCATCGTCGAGGGCATAGATTCGCGTGGCCACATGTTCCGCGTAAGCCCCATGATAGGCTATGCGCTGCACGACAATATGATCGTCGGCGGCCGCTTCATCTACGACCGCACCCTGCTGCGCGTGGAGAACGCCCGCGTGAGCATGGGCGACGACGAGTCGGGCGTCGATATCGGCGTCGACCAATACTACGCCTTGGAGCACTCTTACACGGGTGCCTTGTTCTGGAGGCAATACATTCCCCTGGGCGGCAGCAAGCGATTCGCCATCTTCACCGACATGCAGTTGGCGGCGGGCGGCACGCAGGCCAAGTTCGCCATGGACCAACCGGTGAAGGGCACCTACGAGACGGGGTACAAACTCTCGCTGGGCGTGTTGCCCGGGCTGGTGGCCTTCGCCACCAACAACATGGCCGTTGAGGTGAGCGTGGGCGTGATGGGTCTCAACTACTCGAATACCAAGCAGGTGCACAATCAGGTGGAGGTGGGCAAACGCTCGTCGAGCAACATGAATTTCAAGGTCAACATTTTCAGCATCGGCCTCGGAATGGCCTTTTACCTCTAAATCGGACGTCGCATGAAACAGTATTATATCTTATTGGCGGTTTTGCTCGCGGCATTCGCCGCCCGCGCCGAGGAGCGGCCCGATTCGATGCGGGTATCGTCCGTCGCCGAGGCAGCCTGCGCCGAAACAGCCGTCACCTCGACAGTCGGTCCCGAAACGGAGATTGCCGCGGATGACGAGTTCCGCCGCACGCACCGCCGATTCCTGCCCATGCGCCGCCGTCTCGACCGCGAGATCGGCAAGGTGAAATATGCCTACAAGGGCGAAGTCATGCTCGGTCTCACGGCATCGTACGGAACCATAACAAGCGAGGATACCGATTTCTGGCTCATAGTCGACAACATCGACGCCGAGGGCACCACCGCTACGGTGAAACCTTTCTTCGGCTATTTCTATCGCGACAACAATTGCGTGGGCGTGCGTTTCGGCTACTATTACGTCCACGGCAAGTTGGGCAACGTCGATCTCGACTTGGGCGAGAAGAACGACATATCGTTCTCGGTGTCGGACATGAATCTGTCGACCGAAAACTTTTCGTTCGGCATCTTCCACCGCTCCTATGCGGGTCTCGACCCCAAAGGGCGGTTCGGACTCTTCGCCGAGTTGGAACTCTCGTATTCGACGGGAAAATCGCGCTTCAACTACATGTCGGGCGAGGAGATCCGATACACCACGAGCGACAACAAAAAACTCAAATTGGCATTCAATCCGGGTGTGGGTGTTTACATATTCCCCAACGTGTGCGGCACGCTGTCGTTCGGACTGGGCGGCATACAGTATGCCTCGGTAAGGCAGTTCGACGAAGCGGGCAACAAGGTCGGATCGCGCACCGCGTCGAAAATGCGTTTCCGCCTCAATCTCGCCGACATCAACATCGGCATGATAGTCCATTTGTGGGACAAGAAAAAGGAGTAACAGATGAACCGTATAATCCGCATATTGCTGGTTGTTCTTTCGGTTGCGGTCTCGGGCTGCATCGAGAACAATATTCCCTATCCCGTGGTCGAGACGGAGATCCTCGGCATCGAGGGCGAGGGCTTCACGGCGTCGATCGACCGACTGAACCGCCGCGTGGAGCTTACGCTGGACGAAACGACCGACATAAGCCGCGTAGCGATCGACAAGGTCGTGATTACGGAAAACGCCCGCTCGTCGGTGGAACTGACGGGTACGTTCGATTTGCGGCAGCCGATCGAGGTGACTCTCTCGCTGTATCAGGATTACGTGTGGACCGTCACGGCCACGCAGGATATCGAGCGTTATTTCACCGTCGAGGGCCAGATAGGAGAGACCGTTTTCGATATCGAAAACCATATCGCCACGGCATACGTCGGCTCGGCTGTCGACACGGGCGACATAAAGGTCCGAAGCCTCAAGCTGGGTCCGCGCGACATAACGACTACGGATCCTCCGATCGAAGAGCTCACGTCGTTCGATCCCGTGCGTTTCGTCAACGTGAGCTACCACGACTTCACCGAGCGATGGATGCTCTATGTGGTGCCTACCGACGAAACGGTGCGTCTCGTGGCGGCCGACGCCTGGTCGCGGGTGATATGGCTCTACGGTTCGGGGACGAGCGGCAGCGATATGGGCTTCATGTATCGTCGTGATGGCGATGCGGAGTGGATGGCGGTGCCCGACGTGGCGATAACCGACGGCACTTTCTCGGCATGTCTGCGCGCGGAGGCCGAGACGACATACGAAGTGAAGGCGTTCTGCGGCGACGATGAGAGCGCCGCGCAGACGGTTACGACGCAAGAGGTGCGCCAGCTTCCGAACAGCGGTTTCGAGCAGTGGACCACGTTGAAAGACATAGTCTATCCGTTCGGCGATTCGAACGACCGATTCTGGGGTACGGGCAACCCTGGCGCCAGTGTCGCGGGGGCGACCCTCACCACGGGCGATGCCGACACGCGGCCCGGATCCGAGGGCAAGCTCTCGGCCCGTCTGGAGTCGAAATTCGCCAACGTGATGGGCATAGGCAAGTTCGCGGCGGGCAATATTTTCGTAGGCAACTACGTGCGCAATGCGGGTACCAACGGAATACTTACCTTCGGACGGCCGTTCGTGTTGCGTCCCACGGCTTTGCGAGGCTGGATGAAATACACCTGCGGCGAGATCGACCGCATAGGCCGCGTGCCTGCGGGCACATCGATCGTCGCGGGCGATAACGACAACGGTTCGATATACATAGCTTTGGGTACCTGGACTCCCGAGGAATACGGTCTGTGCAGCAGCGCCGAGACCGATCCCGCGCGGCGTCAGTGCGGTACGGCCGAGTCGCCCGTGTGCGTCGACACCCGCGACGAAAGTACCTTCTTCAACCCCAAGGGTAAGGATGTGGTGGCTTACGGCGAGCTGATCCTCACCGAGAGCCAAACGGAGTGGAAAGAGTTCGTGATAGAGCTGAACTACGTGCGTACCGATACGGTACCCACGCACATATTCGTGGTATGTTCGGCTTCGCGCTACGGCGACTATTTCACGGGCAGCACCAAGAGCGTGATGCAGATCGACGACTTCGAGCTGCTCTACGACTACGACTTCAGGAAATAACGGATGCGGCGGGCTGCATGCCAAAAAACCAAAATGCAGTCCAGAGGACTGTGCGGGCTGCAGCCTTCCGTAGCGGAGGCCCGCTCATCGCTCATTCACGCGTCCCCCGCAGGCTGCCGCCCGAACTACCGCAGCCGAAGATAAATTTCACCCGAGATCATCCGCAGGCCAACAGCCATCAGTCAATCCTCGTATAGATCGATATATTCGTAAGAATTTCCCGCCGCCGCGAGAAAGCGGGCGAACATGGCCTGCGACACGACAATGGTGGCGGTGTTGTCGTTGGGATGGAAACAGAGGCTCGGCACCGCGAGCAGATTGCGGTCGAGAAAGAGATGCACGTGATTCTCCGTGTCGTTTATAAGCCCGAAAGGCGACACCGACCCGGGAAGCAGCCCCAGATAGCGCTCCATGCGCTGCTCCGAGGCGAACGACAGCTTGCCCTGACGCAGGCGGTGCTCCAGGTCGCGAATGGCCAGCGAGCGCGAGCCGTCGAGCACCACCAGATAGTGGCGGTCGCCCTTGTGGTTGCGCAGAAAAAGATTCTTGCAGTAACGCGACCCGTCGTCGCGCCAATATTTCAATGCTTCCTCCACCGTATGCGCCTCGGGGTGGTCGTAAACATCGTATTCTATGCCGTGAGCGGCGAAAAAGGCGAATACCTTCCCGCGCCGCTCCATTCGCTTGTCGTCGAACATGTCGGTCGCTGTTTTTTCGGAAAAACGGTTTCTACTTCGACTGCACGCCCAATACTCCCGTGCGGTCTTTGGCCCACTGGCCCTGCGCGCGCAGAGTCTGTTCCACTATGTCGCGGACCGCGCCGCGACCGCCATCGAATTCCGACACGTAGCGCGAGGCCTCTATGACTTCGCTGCATGCGTCGGCGGGGCATACGGGGATGCCCACCGCCTGCATGCACTCCAGATCGGGAATATCGTCGCCCATGTAGATCGTATCGGCGGCTTCGATGCCGTATTCGGCGAAAAATTCGTTGAGCGCCGCGATCTTGTCCATGCAGTTGAGATACATACGCGTTACGCCCAGGCGCTCGAGTCGCGAGCGGAGCAGCTCGCCGTGGCCGCCCGTGATGACGCACACCTTGTAGCCGCGGCGAATGGCGTAGGCTATGGCATAGCCGTCCTTGGCGTTATACTTGCGTATGAAATCGCGGCCGCCCTCGATCGGCATGATGCCGCCGTCGGTCATTACGCCGTCCACGTCGAACACGAAAGCCCGCGTGCGGGCTATATCTTCTTTGAAGTTTCCCATATGT
>CAUDHE010000036.1 GCA_958449275.1 uncultured Alistipes sp.
GTTTGGGATTGTAAATTGCAAATGTTACAACCTTAAAATGTATAAATTAGAGATATTTTAATTGTAAAATGGACTTTTTGTATCGTTTTTCCAAATAAAACCATTACCTTTGGTAGCGAATATGATATTTATACACCTTTTTGCAGGAATGACGGAAGACACGAAAAAAAGGGCGTTGCCGCCCTTGGATTGTGACCTCGAAAGGATTCGAACCTTCATCGTAAGAACCGGAATCTTATATTCTATCCATTGAACTACGAGGCCGCGACTGCAAAGATGGTAAATTTTTTTTGATATGACAAATAAAAATGAAAATTGGGTCCGCTTGGAAAGTGTTATAAGGTGGGCGAACATGACAACCAACTATTTCGGACGATATATCGGTCTTGCCCGTTCGGAGAATCTGTATCAGATCAAAGCGGGTAAAAACGGCATTTCGCAAAATCTCGCGCGCCGCATAGTCGAGAAATTTCCCGAACTGAGCGTGGGATGGCTGCTTACCGGCGAGGGCGACATGTTCAGCAAGGGGTCGTCCAACGGCCGCATTCCGTTTTTCGACTGCGATGTGGTGGGGCGCGGATTGCTGCGTCTGGACGAGATAAAGCCCGATTACCGAATGAACATCCCCACGATAGAGGATTGCGACTACGCATTCCGCAGCTACGACGTGGCCATGTCGAACGAAATTGCGGTAGGATCGATACTTTTCCTGAAAAAAACCGCGGTCGAGGCGATAATTCCCGGCGGAATGTATGTGGTAATATGCCCGAAATATATAATTTTGCGTAAGGTAAGACTCTCCAACGGCGCCGACGGCGAAGTGACGCTGATGCTCGAGCCGGCCAACCCGGGTTTCGACAGCATCACCGTAAAGCCCGACGATGTCAAGGAGATTTACCGTGTGGTAGCCAACCTCCAGCTCTATTAGCGTCCGCGGTACGGATGCTGCGGCACGGGGGAGGGGAAAACATCGGCCCCGATTGCGGTGCGGAAAACCGAAAATAACATAAAGTATTGAGAATATGATGACTATAAAGACCAAAGAGAATGCGTCGCTGTTGCTGGCGTTCGTCGCTGCGGCCATAGTGGCGGCGGTATTGGTTCTGTGCGGCACACCGTGGTGGGTCACGGCATGCGCTGCGGTGGGGATTTTCGTGGCGCTGGCTCTGTTCTCGCTCTACACGATAAAGTCGTATGTGGCCTACAAACTCAAGCCCATATACTCGATGGTTCTTTCGCGCGACGTTCACACCACCGAGATCGTGGACGAAATGAAGGACAAGCATGTCGAGAAGATCTCGGAGGAGCTGACGGCGTGGGCCGACGACAACGACAAGGAGATAGCGCGCTTGAAACAGACCGAAATGTTCCGCAAGCAATACCTCGGCAATGTCGCCCACGAGCTGAAAACCCCCATATTCAACATTCAGGGATATATCTCCACTCTGCTGGACGGCGGACTGGAGGACGAGCTGATAAACCGCAAATATCTGGAGCGTGCCGAAAAGAGCATCGACCGACTGATAAACATCGTGAACGATCTGGATACCATATCCAAATTGGAGAACGACATGAACCGTTTGAAGCCCGATCGCTTCGACATAGCCGCGCTGACCAAGGAGATCGCCGAACAGTTGGAGATGGAGGCTGCCAAACGCAAGATCAAGATTTCGGTCAAAGGCGCCGATTCGCTGCCGTCGCCATTCTGGGTCACGGCCGACAAACACTATGTCGGACAGGTGCTGGTGAACCTGATTATAAATTCCATACATTACGGCAAGGAGGGCGGCTCGACCCGCATCAAATTCCGCGACATGATGGATAAGATCCTCATCGAGGTGGAGGATACGGGCGTCGGCATCGGCAAAGAGGATATTCCGCGCGTGTTCGAGCGATTCTATCGTGTCGACAAGGGCCGTTCGCGCGAGCAGGGCGGAACGGGACTCGGTCTGGCCATCGTGAAACATATCGTGGAGGCTCATGGCGAGCGCATTACGGTGCGCAGCGAACCTGGCGTGGGAACCACTTTCGCATTTCCGCTCAAAAAGGCCGTCTCACCCGAAAAATAACTCGATGCGGAGCGCGCGCTGTGCTTTTTGCGGGGCGAGGCGCTGTGCCGAACGAGTATATATTTGACAATCATGCTAACCGATTTTTTATATATCATATGGGATTTCGATCCGGTGATGTTCTCCGTCGGATCGTTCGATTTGCGTTATTACGGCCTTATGTGGGCCTTGACCATACTTTTGGGCGAACGCTTCTTCTCGCATTTCGCGCGTCGAGAGGGGTTCGGCTCCGAAATAGTCGAGGTGGGATTCGTGTGGATAGCCTTCGGCGCTATCATAGGAGCGCGTTTGGGGCACTGCTTTTTCTATGAATTTTCATATTACATGTCCAAACCTTGGGCCATTGTCACCGAGATCCGCAACGGCGGCATGGCAAGCCACGGTTCGGCCATAGGTATGCTGATCGGAATGTGGGTGACGGCCCGCAAGACGGGAACGCCTTATGTGTGGTGGCTCGACAGAATCATGGTTCCCGTGTCGGTGGGCGGCGCGTTGGTGCGCATCGGCAACCTCATCAATTCCGAGATAGTGGGCGGTGTGACCGACGTGCCTTGGGGATTCAAGTTCGTGAGACTTTATCCCGATCTTCCGATCGACATGGTGCCCGTGCAGCATCCCGCGCAGGTGTACGAGGCGGCATGTTATATCATTACCTTCGCGGTGTTGCTGTGGCTCTACTACAAGCGTGACGAGGCGCGTCGTCACGCGGGTGTGATGTTCGGAGTCGGGCTGGTCGGAATATTCCTCACTCGATTTTTCATCGAATTCGTGAAGGAGAATCAGGAGGCGTTCGAGCAGGGGATGACTCTCAACATGGGACAGTTGCTCAGCATACCGTTCATTATTTTGGCCGCATGGATGATATGGCAGGGGCTGCGGAATCGATTTCCGATAGGCAGACCTGCCGCCGAAACTAAAGGCGTCGACCGCAGCCGAACCGTAAAAAATACGAAAAGAAAATGATAGAGGAGGTAAACAAGATTATCTATAATATGCTCATAAGCGGACGCGGAGTATTTCTGCCCGATGTGGGCACGCTTTTCATCGAGCGGCGCGGTGCACGTAAGATCGCGGCCGATCGGTTGCTCGGTCCGCGCAATGCCGTGAGTTTCTCGTCGCAGGAGCAAGGGCCCTCGTTGGTGGCCGAGATCGCTGCCATAGCGGGTTGCGGCGAGGAGCAGGCGCGCGACATCTACGGCCGTTGGTTAGGCAAGACGCGCGAAGGCTCCACGCTCAGGATCGGCGGTGTGGGAGTGCTCAGCGACAAGAGTTTCTCGGCCGAAACTGCTTTCAATACGGCCATAAATCCCGACGGAGTGAAAACGCTCGTCATACGCCGCCGTTCGAACGCATGGCTCTACGCCGTATGCGCCGTGTGCGTGCTCGTGGCTGTCGGGGTAGGCGTCTATATGCAATGGGGGACGTCTCTTTTCGGCGGCATGAGCGTGGTTAGGAGCGATGCGCCGACGGAGCGGATTGCGGATGTACCGCAGCCCTCGGCCGACGAAACTGCCGTTGCGCAGCTGCACAGCGACTCTTTGCAGGACGATGCCGAAACTGCTGTTCCGAACGAGGAGGCTATCGCGCAGATGCCCGCGCCGACAGCCGAATCGCCTGCGCCTGAACCTGCGCCCGCAGCGTCGGTGTCCGACGGCAAGTATACCTATTATGTTGTTATGGGGGTGTTCTCCACCGAGCAGAACGCCGCGCGTGCGATGGAACAGGCGGTTCGACGCATCGAAGATCTGAACGGCGCCATATTGCCTTTCAAGGGAAAATTCATCACGGCGATCTTCGGAAGCGACAACCGCGACGACTGCGCTTCTTTCGCCCGATCGTATCGCGACATATATCCCGATCTGTGGATATATAACGTCAAATAATGAATCTTGCCGCGATCATAACGAGGGCGATCGACAGTTTCCATACGGGCCTTTTGGCCCGCATGTTACCGCGCAATATATTCCGCTATGCGGTATGCGGCGGCATGAATATGGCGCTCGATTTGTTTTGGTATCATTTCATCTACCATGTCGTGGTGGACGAACGTTATATCGACCTCGGATTCGTGGTCGTATCGCCTCATGTGGCGTCGCTTGCCATAGTTTTCCCCATAACGTTTTTCAACGGTTTCTGGCTTAATCGCAATGTTGCTTTTCACGCCACGCGCCTTGCATCTTCGCGTCAGATGTTGCGTTATGCGCTTACCGTCGTCGGATCGCTGGCACTCAATTACGTGTGCATAAAATTCTTTGTCGAAGCCTGCGGAATATGGCCCACGCCGTCGAAAGCGCTGACGACTGTCGTATGTGTCGTCTACAGCTATTTGGCAGGACGATATTTCACCTTCTCGGAATAATCGTAAATGTATTGATATTCTTGAGGCGCGCAGTTCTCCGCCGCCCTTTCGCGACGTACAGCCAAAGCACTCCTGCCGCTGTCGGCGAACGGCAAACTGCGGCTCACACGATTCTGCGAGCCGCATCTCCTCCGATGCGTGTAAACATCACTCCTAAGTGCCTTGTGTAGTGATGAATGCAAGAAAGGCTGCCGATCTGATTGTCGACAGCCTTTCGATTTCTCGCTGAATGATTTTGCAGTTTGTTATTTTATCGTGAACACCACGCCGCCCGATGCCCAGCAATCGGGCATCTTAAGTCCCCCGAAGTCGAAGTATTCGGTCGAGGTGATGTTGGTGGCGTCGACGTACAACTGCCACTTGCCGATCGTGTAGGTCGCGCGGGCATCGAGCAGGAAGTAAGGCCGATAATTGCGCGTCTCGCCGCTGCGGTCGGTGTAGCCGCCCATGCGGTCGTAGAGAGTGCCCGTGACGGACAGCGTGAAACGTCTCAGCGGCGCCGTATCGATGCGTGCCGACAGTTTGTTGTGCATGTGGTCGAGTTTGTATTGCGATATTACGGCCTCGGAGTGCGAATCCTGATGCACATATCCGTAAGCGATCTGCGCGCGGCGCATCCATCCGTCGGTCGTGTATGCCGTCGAAAACTCTATGCCTGCGGTGTTCATTGCGGTAATCTGTGTCGATTTCCAGTTGCCCGTGTCGGTCAGCTTCACCCAGTCGATTATGTTGCGGCCGCGGCGGTAGTAGGCGTAGAGCTTGGAGCTCCAGCCGTTGCGCGAGAAATCGGCCCCCGCATGCCACGTTACGGCGTGCTCGGGTTTGAGGTCGCGGTCGCTCTCGTATCCCGTGGCGGTGTAATAGAGATCGTTGAACGTCGGCAGACGCATCGATTCCACCGCTCCGACATCGAATCGCCAGTAACGTCCGGCCGCATAGCCTGCGCCGACGCTCCAAAGGGCGTCCGTTCCGTAATCGGAGTTGCTGAGACCTACGGCACCCGTGAAGGTGAACCTCCGCCACTCCTTGGTGTGTCGGAGCGTGGTGTTGATCGTGGTGCGCCCCTTCTTGTGGTTGTAGTCGATGCCTCCGATACGTTTCGGTTCGCACGAATCTCCCAACACGGTGCTGTAAATATGGTTGTAGATGAGATCCGCTCCGATGGATGTCTCGCCCGCAATCCAGTCATAGGCCAATCCTATCTCCGCGCCGATGTTGTCGGTAATATGATAGTTGAACGGCACTTTCGATTCGTCGCCTTTTATCAGTTCGTAGCGATCGGTATTGTAGCGGTAGCTCGCATTGGCCGTCACCATGAGCCGTCGTCCCTGCTTGAGCCATCTGAGCGATGCCAAGGCCGTCGATGTCTGTTCGTACTGGTCGGGGTAGGCACGCGAATAGAAGCCGTTGGCTCCGAAAGCTCGATTCTGGTATCCCGCTTGAGCATCGAAGAGTCCCAGGCGCGAATCGTAGGTCATGCGTACGTAACCGTTGTAGTTCGAAAAATCGGTGTTGTGCGTGTAACCGTCGCTGTGGCGGGCCGATCCGGTAACCATGAGTGTCATGCGGTCGGCGGTGTATCCGCCCGCGAGGGAGCCGTACATGTAGCCGTGCGCGCCGCCCGTAAGTTCCGCGCTTATGTAGCGGGGATACAGCGGCGCGGTGCGAATGTCGACCGCACCCGCGTACGCGCCTACGCCCGATACGCCGTCGATGACGTTAATGGCCGAAACGGCGTTGATGTCGATGGGTAACGAATGGGATTGGTGGCCGGTTCTGGCATCGGTGAAGTTGATGCCGTTGAGAGTGACCATTGTCTGGTCGAACGAACCGCCTCGGATAGAGATGTCGGTTTGTACGCCCTTGCCGCCTCGTTCTCGGATGTCGACGGCGGGCGACAGTCGCAATGCAGACTCCAAGGTCTGCAAGGGCGCGACGCTCTCCGTCGAACGATTGAAAACAGGCGTTTGCGACGTGAGGCTGCGCGCCGTCGTGGCGCGTCGTCCCGAGACTCCCACCGCCTCCATCTCTACCGAACGGTAAATCGATGCGGTGTCGGCGCTCATATCCTGAGCGTGTCCCGTCGCAAGGGTGACGATCGACATCGTCACCGTAAGCACTCCGATGGTCCACTTACGGTGCAGCGAAGCGAATACTGCGTATTCCCCGCGTGTCCAGCGTCGGAAGCAGTAGATCGCTTCAACTTTCGATTGTCTTTTCATCTTGCTGTTTGAGTTTTGAGTTTATAAAAACAGGGAGGTTTTTTCAGCGAGCCTCCTCCTTTATTTTCTGCAATTCGTACATACGGTCGCGGAAGCGTGCGGCCGCAAGGAAGTCCAGCGATTTGGCCGCACGTTCCATATCCTCTTTCGCTTGGTCGATGAGCGCGTCTATGTTTTTCGCGTTGTAACTCTTCTCCACGTCGGCCGCTATCGAATAGTGGTTTTCTGCTGTCGGATATACGATCAGGTCGGGTTTGGGCGTCTGCTCGCCCAAGAGCATGTTGCGCCCCGTGCCGCTCTTTTTCGCCTGACGCGGCAGGATATCGTGCTCCATGTTGTAGCGCACCTGCTTCTCGCGGCGACGGTTGCTCTGTTCTATGGCTATGGTCATCGAGTCGGTACAACGGTCGGCATACAGTATGACGTTGCCGTTGGAGTGACGCGCGGCGCGTCCCGCGATCTGCGTTATCGAACGCACGTTGCGCAGGAAGCCCTCCTTGTCGGCGTCGAGTATGGCCACCAAACCCACTTCGGGCAGATCGAGCCCCTCGCGCAGGAGGTTCACTCCGATGAGTACGTCGAACATTCCTTCGCGCAAGTCTTCGATGATCTGCACGCGTTCCAGCGTGTCTACGTCCGAATGTATGTAGCGATTGCGGATACCCGTGCGGTCGAAATATTTCGAAAGCTCCTCGGCCATGCGTTTTGTTATGGTGGTGACGATTACCTTGTCCTCCACCCTCACGCGCTTGTCTATCTCTTCTATCAGGTCGTCTATCTGGTTGAGCGTCACGCGCACCTCCAGCGGCGGGTCGACCAGTCCCGTGGGGCGTATGAGTTGTTCCACGACCACGCCTTCGCTCTTCACCAACTCGTATTCGGCAGGCGTAGCACTGACGTATATCGCGGTGCCCATCATGTTTTCGAACTCCTCGAACTTCAGCGGGCGATTGTCTCTGGCCGCGGGGAGGCGGAATCCGTACTCCACCAGATTCTCCTTGCGTGCACGGTCGCCGCCGTACATGGCATGCACTTGAGGCAGTGTCACGTGACTCTCGTCGATCACCATCAGATAATCCTCGGGGAAATAGTCGAGCAGGCAGAACGGGCGCGTGCCCTCGGCTCGCCCGTCGAAATAGCGGGAGTAGTTCTCTATGCCCGAGCAGTATCCCAGCTCCTTTATCATCTCCAGATCGTATTCCACCCTTTGCTTTATGCGCTGCGCCTCCATCGTGCGGCCCTCTTTCTCGAAAAAGGTTATCCGCTCGCCCAAATCGAGATAGATTTGCTGCACGGCCGTGTTTATTCGCTCCTTGGTGGTTACGAACATATTGGCGGGAAATATGGTGATGTAGTCATGCGACCCGTATGCCTGACCGCTTACGGGGTCTATCAGTTGTATGGATTCTATTTCGTTGTCGAAAAGTGAAATTCGGTAACATTTGTCGCCGAATGCGGTCATGATGTCCACCGTGTCGCCCTTTGTGCGGAACGTGGCGGGTGTCATATCCTTCTCGGTGCGCGTGTAGAGAGCTTCGATCAAACGGTAGAGCAGGTGCTTGTAGCTCACCACGTCGCCGACCCTCAGATTTATGGATGTAGCGTGGAAATCGGCAGGATTTCCGATACCGTACAGACACGACACGCTCGATACCACTATCACGTCGCGTCGTCCCGACAGCAAGGCCGCCGTGGCGCTGAGACGCATCTTTTCGATATTGTCGTTTATCGACAGATCCTTTTCTATATATGTATCCGACGAGGGGAGATAGGCCTCGGGCTGATAATAGTCGTAATACGACACGAAATATTCGACGGCATTTTCGGGAAAGAAGTTTTTGAACTCTCCGTACAACTGCGCCGCCAGCGTCTTGTTGTGGCTCAATACTATCGTTGGGCGGTTGAGCCGCGCTATGACGTTGGCTATGGTGAAAGTCTTACCCGAACCCGTAACGCCCATGAGGGTATTGTGGCGCGCCCCGCTGCCTATCGAGTTCAGCAACTGCGCTATGGCCTCGGGCTGATCGCCCGTGGGAGCGTAATCCGATACGAGTTTGAAATCCATGCGGCAAATATAGTGATAAGTTTACATATATCGAAACCTTTATTCGGAGCGTTTCGGAATCGGCATGCGGCGGAAGCGGGACGATGTGCGCCCGTTCGTGTTTCGAATCTGCATTTTCCGTGACATTTGTTGGTTCGATAGCGATATTTTATGTATATTTGCGATACACTACCATTAATTGCGTAAACTCTAATTCAAATTTCAAGCGTATGAAAAAAATCTTTACTATGGCGGCTTGCGTTATGGCCGCACTGTCGATGGCCTGCTTCTCGGGATGCGAATCCGCGCCGAAGATGATCGGTCTCCAGCTCTATTCGGTAAATCAGGATATGTCGGATGTCGAGGCTTCGTTGCAGAAGGTGGCCGATGCGGGTTACAACGTGGTGGAGACTCTGGGCAGCCCCAACTGCTTCGGATTGCCCGCTGCCGATTTCAAGGCGTTGTGCGATGCCAAAGGCATCAAGATCGTATCGACCCACACCGCCATCGGTATGGATCCCGATGACGAGGAGGGCGTAATGAACAAATGGCGTGCGGTATTCGAAGGCCTCAAGACCATGGGCGCCAAATATTGCGTTATTCCCGGCTTCGGTTTGGGCGAAAACTTGGAGGAGTTGCAGGGCGTGTGCGACTATTTCAACAAGGTGGGCAAGCTGGCCAAGGAGTACGGTTTGATGCTGGGCTATCACAACCATTCGCACGAGTACAACGTGATGGACGGTCAGGTAATGTGGGAGTATATGATCGAGCATACCGATCCCGACTGCGTATTCTTCCAGATGGATGTTTTCTGGACCACCAAGGGCGGCAAGAACCCTGTGGAGTATCTGAAGAAGTATCCCGATCGCATCAAGATGCTGCATATCAAGGATGAAATGGTTATCGGCGACAGCGGCGAGATCGATTTCGAGGCCATTTTCAAACAGTTCTATGCCAACGGGTATTCCGATTTCGTGGTCGAGCAGGAGATGCCCCACGGTCCCGAGGGCGAGAGCCGTGAGGACAAGCTGGTCCGCATGTGGGACGGCGTAGCCAAAAGTGCGGCTTATCTCAATGCCGCTCCGTTCGTGAAATAGGCGCGACTCTGTTCATATTCATGCTTTTCGGCAGACCGATCTTCGGGATCGGCCTGCCGATTTTTTTTGCCTGCGGTGCCGTTATCGAGAATTTCGCGACCGAACGAAATATTATTTGTACGTATTTTGCATGGATACGATCTCGGTAACCATAATAATTTATGACTATGGATAAGATCAACAACAAAAAGTACGGCGAGACTCCGGATAATATGACCGGTACGCCCAACGGTGCGAAAACGCAGAATTACGGACAGACTCAGAACCGCGAGTCGCTTAAGGATCGCGTGGTCGACAAGGTCGACAACGCTGCTTCCAAGGTGGCCGACAAGGTACACGAAAAGGCTTCGCAGTTTAAGAGCGGCACGACCGATTGTTCTCGTTCGCAGCAGAACGGCATGAAAAAGCCTTCGGAGAACTGCGGCTGCGGCACTTCGGACAAGGGCCATAACGTTTCGGGCAGCGAGAAGCCCGGACAGGGAAAGACTTCTTATTAGAAATCCCGACGGCGCAACCGTTTTGCGGGCCGTCCGATTAGTCGGGCGGCCCGCTTGCCGCCGATATGGGAACATCGTATGGAGTATATGATCGCGCGGGCTTTTTTTGGCAAGTGTTTTGCTCTGCAATATGGCGTTGCGATCCTTTCGGAACATCGAGCTCTTCACGAGAGCCGCGGCCGACGGGGTATCGCAGCGTTTAACCGTGAAAATTGAAGCGTATGTTTTACCATTCCAAAGAACTCCAGTACAATGCCCGCGTATCGAGGCCCGATCCGCGTTTCGCCCGTCTGCTGCTCGAACAGTTCGGCGGCGGCAACGGCGAACTCAAGGCAGCCATGCAGTATTTCGTGCAGGCTTTCGCATGCCACAATCCTTATCCCGACAAGTACGATATGTTGATGGATATCGCCACCGAGGAGCTGGGACATCTCGAGATCGTCGGCGCCACGATCCAGATGCTGCTTTCGGGTGTGAACGGCGACCTGAAAGACGTAGCCGAGCGGAACGATATCTTCGGCGACGGCTTCTCGAAAGACGACTTCATACATTCGGCTTTCGCCGTCAATCCCCAGTTCGGCGTGCTGACGGGAGGCGGCCCTGCACTCACCGACAGCAACGGAATGCCGTGGCAGGGGACCTATGTCAATGCCAACGGCGACCTGACGGTCGATCTGCGTTCGAACATAGCAGCCGAATCGAGAGCCAAGATCGTCTATGAGTACCTGATGGAATTTACCGACGACAAATACGTGCTGGAGACTCTCAACTTCCTTATGGCCCGCGAAATCGCCCATTTCCAGCAATTCGAGGCGGCATTGGATACCATTGCGCCCAATTTCCCTCCGGGTGTGCGTCAGGGCGATCCGCGCTATTGCAACCTCTACTCCAACCACTCGTCGGGCGGCGATGCCTACGGACCGTGGAACTAAGGCCGCAGCACGGGTCTCGACGAGGAGTGGCGTTATGTCGACGACCCTCACGAGCAGGTGCTTGCGACCGACGGGCTTACCGATCTGAAGTCCGAGGGCACCCGACGTACCGAGGCGTCGGTGCGCAGTGCCGACAAGAAGTTGGCCAAAGAGCGCAGCGGCGAGATTCGTCGTTCGACCGAGACCGAAAACCAGCAGTGGTGCGAATATCGGACGCGCAAGACCGAAACCCGCAAGCGCGAACCTGTCGGGCAGAGCCGATAATTTGCCGTGCGTTTTGCGTTGCGTATAAAAATTGCCAAATACGTCAATCGTCCGCGTAACGCGGCGAGACTATAACATGTTTAATAAAATTTTTTGAGTTATGAAAGAATCTAACACTAAGACGACCGGCCGTTCGCAGAGCGGTTCGAGCAAGTCAACAACGGCTAAGAGTTCGAACTCGACTTCGGGTCGTTCGACCTCATCGACTTCGGCATCGCGCGGCACGTCGCGTTCTCAGTCGACCGGTACCGCATCGCGCGGTAACAATCCCACGGGTCGCAACCAGTATTCGAAGAAATAGGGTTGATATCCGAACGGTTGCGGGGTACGGCGTTTTCCGTATCCCGTTTTTTTTATAAATGGTGTTGTCGTCGGTCCGCCCGTTTCGCGCGGCGGATTTACATATACGTACAGAGGTCAATTCGTGTTGACGCAAAGTTGCCGTTTTGCGTTAAATTTTCGTACCTTTGAACTCTGTAACCCGAGAAGAGATGAGAAACATTACGGATATATTCGTCGAACTGGGACGGCGTATGTGCGATTTCGGCAATGACGAACGATCCGTCCGGTGTATCGCCGACGCCGCAGCAGCCAACGAATGGTTTACCGCAGCGGATATACTAATGGCAGCGAAAGCCGTGCGCGAAGAGTTTCTCGACGAATCGAAACTGAAAAACTGGTTGTCCCGATACGATCTTCACGAAATCACACCATGCAAAGCGGCGATAATCATGGCGGGAAATATTCCGTTCGTAGGATTTTTCGACATGATGTGCGCTCTTTTATGCGGCCACGAGGTACTGATAAAACCGTCGCGAAAAGACTCCGCAACCATCGCATACACGGTCGACACGCTCCGCGACATATACCGAGATATTCCGCTGCGATATTACGACGACAACGCGTCGGCCGAGATGGTGATAGCGACCGGCGGCGACAATGCGACGAAGCATTTCCGCAGCCGTTTCTCGGATATTCCCGCATTGATCCGCGGAAGCCGCCATTCGGCTGCCGTTCTTTCGGGCGATGAAACAGAGGCCGAACTGTATGGACTTAAAAGCGACGTCTTCTCTTATTTCGGTCTGGGATGCCGCAACGTATCGCTTGTTTTCGTACCGCGAGGTTACGAGATCGACATCGAAGGTCCCGATGCCATCACTCCCATGTATTACGATAACTACGTATATACCAAAACAATGCTGTGCATGAACGGCGTGCCGTTCGCCGATAGGGGCAAATACGTCATCGCCGAGTCATGCGGATTTTCGGATTCGTTGAGCAGATTGAACTACAGTTATTACGATGATACGGCGGAGGTCGAAGAGTGGCTTCGCATTCACGACGACGAGATACAGTGCGTGGTCACCCGCTGCATCGCCCATCCCCGACGAGCGGATTTCGGCCGAGCGCAATACCCGGCCCTGTCGGATTATGCCGACGGCATAGACGTCATGGAATTTTTAAAAGCCCGAAAAATATGATGAAACAGTACGATTTCGACAAGCCGACAGACCGCCGCGGCACCCACTGCGTGAAACACGACGGTCTGAAAGCAAACTATGGTCGCGACGATCTGCTGCCGCTGTGGGTGGCGGATATGGATTTCGAAACCCCCGATTTCGTGATAGATGCCATGAAACGGCGTCTGGAACACCCCGTGTTCGGATATACGATGGAGTACGACGGTTATTGGCAGAGCATAACCGATTGGCTCGCGCGGCGTCACGACTGGCACACCAAGCGCGAATGGATACGTTACATCCCCGGAATAGTAAAGGGTATAGGCATGGTTATCAATGCCTTTACTCAGGCAGGCGACAAAATCATAATTCAACCGCCCGTCTATCATCCGTTCCGCATCGTTCCGCAGGCCAACGACCGCGAGGTTGTCTGCAACCCGCTGAAAAGGACCGAGGACGGAGGCTATGAGATGGATTTCGACGGATTGGAGCGAATGATCGACGAAAAATGCAAGGTACTGATTTTGGCCAATCCGCACAACCCCATAGGAATCGCGTGGGACCGCGCGACGCTGCGGCATCTGGCCGACATAGCGGTTAAACACGGCATAACGGTAATATCGGACGAGATACATTGCGATATGGCCCTTTACGGCAATCGGCACATCCCGTTCGCTTCGGTGTCGGAAAACGCTGCGCGATGCAGCATAACTTTCGGCGCACCGTCGAAGACATTCAACATGGCAGGCATCGTCAGTTCGTATGCCGTAGTGCCCGATGCGCAACTTCGTGAACGGTTCTTCTCGTGGCTCGCAGCCAACGAGTTCGACATGGCCACGATATTCGCCATGACAGCCACCGAGGCGGCTTTCAACGAAGGCGATGAATGGCGTCGGCAGATGTTGCGTTATGTGGAGGGCAATATCGACTTCGTCGAAGACTGTCTTCGTCGCGACATCCCCGAAGTGCGTTTGGTGAAACCGCAGGCTTCATTCCTGGTATGGCTGGATTTCTCGAAACTCGGATTGCCGCACGAACGCCTGGTCGACATGCTGATCAACGAAGCTCGTTTGGCGATGAACGACGGCGCGATGTTCGGCCGCGAAGGAGAACAACATATGCGCATGAACGTCGGCACGCAACGTTACGTGGTGGCGGAGGCTATGAATCGGCTGAAAGCGGCCGTTGACAAGCTCAGATAAACCCTCCCCGCTACTCGCGTCCGAGGATTATGTAAACGGGCAGATGGTCGCTGCAACCGCCCGCATACTCCGTCCCGCGAAAAGTGGGCCGAGGCTCTCCGCGCCGCGTAACCATGTAGTCGCGGCGAAATACGAATCCTTTACGCTTCGATCCGTCGGCACTGCAAAGTCTCAACGAACCGTCGGTCGCATGAACCAGATTGTCGGAGACTATTATGTTATCGTAAAGATTCCATCTACGATCATAGACCGTCGATCCGCGGCCCGACCTTTTGACCGCGGCAAACGGGTTATAAAGAGATCCCGCCCGCAATCGGGCCTCGCGCACGACGGCTCCCAAAACATCGGCCACGGAGCGGTCGGACGGATTGTCGTTCATGTCGCCCATCACCACTACGCGCATTTCGCTGTCGGCCAAACGTACCGAATCGACTATGGCACGTACCCGACGGGCGCATGCCTCGCGCAGCGGTGCGGTAAACTCCACGCCGCCACGCCTCGACGGCCAGTGCACTGCCAGGAAAAAGAAGCGTTCGCCGCCGAGCCGTCCCCACAAAGCCGCATGGTCGCGCGTGACTATATCGTCATCGTCCGCCGCACGATACGGACGACTGCCCTCGACCGCAAACAGATCGGAACGATAGAGAAATCCCACATCCACGCCCCTACGGTCGGGTGAGTCGTAATGACATACCGAATACCCCGCCGCCGCGACGGACGGCTCGGCGGCCAAATCCTCGAGAACTCCGCGGTTTTCCGCCTCGGCTATCCCGATAACGGCAGGGAAACCGTCCGCACGGGACATGTCGGCTATCACGCGAGCGAGCCCCGACAGTTTCGCTCGATACTTGGCGGTATTCCACGCGCGATCGGATAGCGGCAACATATCCTCGTCGGCATTGCAAGGATCGTTTATCGTATCGAAAAGATTCTCGACATTATAAAACGCAACCACATAGCGATCGCGCGAAACGGTCGCGGTCAAAAAGACGTGAATCGCAATCGACACGAATATCAGGAATCGCAACATAAGGCGGTTTCGGCTCAATCTGTCTTATCGCATCGGAACAGCACTATGGGATTACCCTCCTCGTCGATCGCGACACTGCGCAAAAGCGCGCTCGACGCACGCTCGGATATAACGATCTTCACCGCCGTATCGCCGGCCTGCCGCACGTCGAATCCGCCGGTCCGTTCCGAAAATATCCAATACCTCTCGCGGTCGGACGACAACCGCAGGTTACCCGGACCCGCCCCGACAGCCGTAAGATAACCTTCGTCGGCAAAACGTATATAATATCCGTTCCGCACGTCGGCCGCCTCCAATATCACCTCGACAGGCGAGTCGCCCGCAGGCAAAACGACTCCGTCATCATCGAAATCCCACACAACGGTATCGGCGTGCCCCGCCGAGGTAATGCCGCCCGACGCCAAATACAGAACACCGTCCCTATAGCCGCCCATATAATAGCGCCCCGCAGACAGTTGTGCGAGAGTCGTCACTGCCTTATCATCGGAATCGGACGGAGTGTCGGATACGTTTTCATCGGGCCTCGCATCGAAATCGGCCACGTCCGCCGCATTGCGCGGATATATCCTCACACGGCCGTCGCACACCGTCGCTATGCCAGTAACCGTACCCTCGCGCACATGAAACTCTCTATCGGCGAATACGCTCGCCGCGGCACGCACACAAACATCGAACACAGTCCCCGAAACCGAAAACTCATGCAGTCCGTCCGACGTCGAACACCACACTCCGCCAGCGGTCGGTCGGGCACCGTCTACCGCCACCGTCATGCCGCAATAATCGGCCAGCAGAGACGGATCGGCGACACGCCGTGCGACACTCTCGCCCTCGCCGTTTTTTTCCACCGTCACCCACTCTCCGTCGCCCGTAGCGTAACGCATCCCGCCGCGATTGACGAGCATAGCCTTTCCCGCCCGAAGCGTAACCGTTATCCGATCGCCGCACGCCGCACCGCACCTGTACGAATCGACCGCATCGCCCGAGAGACATATACCGTTACCCGCGTCGGACGCATCGGCATCGGCCAGAAAAAGCGTATGCGGAGGATAGTTACCCCCGCTCGCATCGTTCTGCACCACGCCTTCGAAACGGATGTCGCAACACTCGTCGGCCACGATGCTCCCTTCCGAAGCGGGCATGGCCGCATTCAGTTCCGCAACGGTCATTTCGCGAATATCGGGAGCAGAGGGTTCGTCGGGGACGACAATTTCGGGTTCATCGGGCGCAGTCGTCACCCGCTGTACCACATCGAATGACCGACGCATCTGCGAAAAATCGGGCATACCGACAGTAACCGCAGCGCTGCGTGAACTTTCGGCCCCGCCGACCGTCACTATCACCTCGGCGTCGCCGCGCCCCTCCCGCACCGAAAAGTTTATCCACGACGCGTCGCAGCCGATTCTCCACTCGGCGTTACATGTTATGCGGATTGTCGCATCGCCACCCTCCTCAGTGAAATTCATCGACGCCCCCGACAGCTCCTTGCCGTCGGCATGCGCGATATCGAGTCGCGGCAGGAGATCCGATTTCGTAGAACAGCCGAACACGGCCGCCAATGCGATCGAAACGGCGATAGCCGAATAAAAACATAGATTCTTCATGGTCAGCAGATATCATAGATGGAAGCCTCTCTCTCATACAAATATAAAGATTTTAGCCCGAAAACGAAGCCGAGCCGCCGTTATTTCAATAAAAAAAGTGTCCGCACCTCGGTACAGACACTTTATATTCAATATAATATTGGAATCATCTAATGCGATCTAATGATTTTACGAGCAATTCATCCTTGAATATGGCGCGAATAGCGAAATAATCGAGGATAATGCCGACGACGGGAAACACGATGGCTATGCGGAATCCCTGCGTATGAAATTCGAATTGCGAAAACAGACGGTTGCTCAGATAATAATATATGGCCATGAACACTGCCGAACCGACCAGCAAAACCAGCTCCACCGCGCACAGACGAATTTGCAGCATACGGTTCTTATAGAGGAAAATCGTCACCAAAGGCAGCACGGCAGCCAATGCGACGACCACACCCATATAGATCGTGGAATGCGACATGCCGCCGCCCTTGAGCGCGAAAGCATAAAGCATATACTCGTCGACCCCGCCGACGAAATAGGCCAAAGGCGTGAGAAGCGCCGTAACCATCAAAGCGGCCACGGCCAAAAGATAAAGCGACTGAATACGTTGTATCATAATTAATTGTTTTTGTCGTTGCAATTGTGTCATTTCATATGGCTCAATGCGTATGATTTATCTTCGGCGGCTGCGGGGGAGGGCGAAGGTGCGAGCCGCCGAAGATAGTAATGCCCCTGGGGCATTACTATCTTATCGTCTTATCGATCATGTAGTTATTTCTGTCAGGCGAGCGACGGTTTATGAGTTCGCCCAAGAACCCCGCCAAAAACAACTGCACACCCAATACGACGGCCAATATGGCCACGAAAAACAGCGGCTGATCGGTAACGGCGCGTATCGGCAATCCGTGAGCCTGCTTGTAGATCTTGGCGGCTATCACCCACACGGTCGTACCCCCGCCCAGTAAAAACATCGCAGTACCCAGGCTGCCGAAGAAATACATCGGCGACCGTCCGAAATGCGACATGAACGACACGGTGATGAGATCGAGATACCCTTTCACCATACGTTCCATTCCGAATTTCGATACCCCGTATTTGCGTTCGTGATGATGCACCTCCTTCTCGCCTATGCGTCCGAAACCCGCATGCTTGGCCAAAATGGGGATATAGCGGTGCATTTCGCCGTACACCTCGACGGATTTCACCACCCGACGGCGGTAGGCTTTCAATCCGCAATTGAAGTCATGCAGCCTTATGCCCGAGACCAGACGCGCCGTAAAGTTGAAAAACTTGCTCGGCATACGCTTTCCCGCAGGATCGTAGCGTTTGCGTTTCCAGCCCGAAACAAGATCGTAACCCTCGTCGAGAATCATGCGGCGCATCGAAGGTATTTCGTCGGGCGAATCCTGCAAATCGGCATCCATGGTGAACACCACCTCGCCGCGCGCCTCGGCGAAACCGCAGTAGAGGGCCGCCGATTTTCCGTAATTCCGTGCGAACCGAATCGCACGTAGCGACGTATACTCCTCGCTCAGCCGCTCGATCTCGTCCCACGAACCGTCCCGCGAACCGTCGTCGATCATCACTATCTCGTAAGCAAGACCGTTCTCGCGCGCCACGCGGTCTATCCACGCCGTCAACTCGCCGAGCGACTCCCGCTCGTTGTACAACGGCACTACCACCGATATGTCCAAGCCTGCTTCCATCTCCGATGCTTACTCCTCGTCCGACGAATCGAACATGTCGGGTTCGCGTTTCGTACCGATGGAGATGAACAGACCGTAGAAACCGTAACCGAGCGCACCGCCAACGATGTTGGTCAGCAAAACCGCAACGGGCGAGAAGAGCATGGCGCGATACATCTTGGTAAGGCTCGCCATGGTGGCATTGTCTACTACGCCCGTCTGCGAATATGCGGTAATCACGGTGTTGTATATCTCCTCGTATTTATCGACGAAAAGGAAGTTGCTCGCCAGAATCTGCCATGCACCCGTCACTATACCCGCGAAGATACCCATCGCGGCGATGAATCCGAGGCTTTGGCCGTAAGAGAAGCCCTCGTTGCCGAAACTCTTGGCGCGACGGCTTGCAAAACGCCACAACAGATAGACGGAAATTACGAAATTAGCCAGTCCGAACACGAATCCGACCGAAGGAACAATCATTTTGAGCAGCTCGAAAGCCACATTAACCAAACCGACGATGGCACCGCATCGCGAAGCCTCGTTCCAAAAACCGTTTCTTGCCATAATTATTTCAATTTTGAATCAATTGCACTCCATTCGCGTCGCATCTTTCAACACGCCGCACTGCAAAATTACTAATAATACCCCGTTTCGACAAACATTCGTCGGCTCGTCATTTGATCTTGCGTTTGTTCAGTTCGTTTTGGTAAGCGCGGGCATTGGCGTTGTGCTCCGACAGATTACGTGCGAAATTATGATAACCGTCGAACGTGGGACGCGCGCAGAAGAATATGTAATCGTGATCTTCGTAATTCAACACCGCGTCGATGGCCGCCGTACTCGGCATGCAGATAGGCGAAGGGGGCAGCCCGCGATGCAGGTAGGTATTGTAGGGCGACTCGTACTTAAGATGACGATAAAGAATGCGCCGCAGCCCGAAATCCTGCATGGCATACTTTATGGTCGGATCGGCCTGCAAAGGTATTCCCCGACGCAAACGGTTGATATACACTCCCGCTATGCGGGGCATTTCGTCGGTCTTGCGGGTCTCCTCGTATACGATGGAAGCCAATGTGGCCACCTCCACGCGATTCAGTCCGCTGCGCTTGCGCTTTTCGTCGCGTCCCGACGCACCCCAGAACTTCTTGTACTCCTTATACATCCGCTCGACGAACTCCGCGGGCTTCACCGTCCAGTAGAACTCGTAGGTGTCGGGCAGGAATATCGAAAACATGGTGAGCGGATTCGAAAATCCGAGCCGCTCGGCCAAAGCGTTGTCGGTAAAAGTCGAAACCAGCTGCACCGAATCGGCTTCGAGCTGTTTCGCCAGTTTGCCCGCCAACTGCGCGGGAGTCTTCACGTTATTCATCGTAACCTTGACGGGTGTTTGCAGCCCCAATTTCAACATGCGCACCACGTCTATCACGCTCATCCCCTCCTCGAGCACATAATGTCCCGCCTTGAAGGTCTCGGCTAGATTCAGACGCTCGGCATAGACATCGTAGGCCCACCTGTGCCTTATATACACGTCGACCGAATCGGCCAACGAATCGTAAGAATCGGTCGAACGAACGAAAAGGCTGTGACGTTCGCGTACGCAATTGCCGTAGAACGCGTCGTAACACCATACCGCCGCACCTGCGAGCACGGCGAAAACAACAGCCAAAGGAATGATTATCTTCTTCATCCGAAAACATATTACATTCCGCAAATATACTATTTACGCGCCAAATTGCAAAAGCGGCCGTCCGAATAAAAACAATAATTTGTCGGTCGGCTATTGTCGATTACATTTTTTTTTCTACCTTTGCGCTCGGGTAAGTCTTATACGACCAGCTCCTACAGAATCCCCCAGGTGTGGAAGCAAGCAAGGGTATGTGGTTGTAGCGGTGCGATATAAGTAGCTTACCCTTTTTTATTTCATAACGATACCGCCCACGGCGGCGGACAGCGATCGCCGAACGACGTAATTTTACGATCCGACATCAAAAATATCCCCGAAATATTTGGTTTCCCGACAAGTTATCGTTAACTTTGGTATTACCTAAACTTAATTACAACAACTTAAAAGAAGAGGGAAAGGAGATTACTTATGATTGGCAAAGTAAAATGGTTCGAAAGCAAAAAAGGCTACGGCTTCATCATGTGCGAAGACGGTCGTGAATTGTTCGTACACTACACGGGAATCGTGGCCGACGGATACAAATCGTTGTCCGAAGGTCAGAAAGTCGAATTCGAAACAGGCAGCACCGAAAAGGGAGAGCAGGCGATAAACGTAAAAGTGATATCAGGCGACAAATAAACAAGTTGCGACCTCATAAACCGAAAATCCGTGCGGAAACGAGTTCCGCACGGATTTGTCATGTCGCGATATGCTTTGCGGCAGGTTTGTCGTCTTCGAGTCGCATCCTGCGGAGTGAGCGACAGCGAGCCTCCGCTGGGAGGGGCTACGGCTCGCGCGGCTCTGAAGAGCCGCAAAAATTAATGTAACCTCAAATTCTGCCTCCTGCCCTATTTCTGAAATTTCATCGTAAATTTTCTCAACCGGCGCATAGGAGGCCCCGACAGCATACGGCAAAACGGTATGAACAATCGGAACCACCAGTCGGGCACCTTGCACCGTCGACCGCGCCACATGGCCCTCAACGATCGCCGTGCGCAACTGTCGGGTGTCATAAGCACGCCTATCTTCACGCCTATGCGCTGCCAACGCGGAGAGAGTCCGTACAGATCGGTCGCGATGCCCGCCGGACATATGGCCGTGACGGTCACGCCCTTCTCCTCGACCTCCTTGGAAAAAGCCACCGAAAAACTCTTCAGATAGGCTTTGCTCGCACTGTAAAGCGACAGCCCGGGATACGGCATCCAAATCGAATACGACGACATGTTGAGTATTCGCCCGCCACCCCGCGCTATCATGTCGGCGGCATAGAGACGGCACGTTTTGGTCGCCGTGAGACCGTGCAGGAATATTATCCGCTCGATACGCTCCACGGGGGTATTAAGTATGTCGCAGAATGAGAATATACCGGCGTTATTTATGAGCACATCCACTTTGATACCCTCGGCCTCGGTCCATGCGAACAGCTCCTCGCCTGCCTCGGGCGTCGCCAGATCCTTAGCCAAAATGCGGACTCCCACGGCGGGATTCGCCGCCCGCACCTCCTCGGCCGCCGCAGCCAGTTCCCGTTCGTTGACGGCCACCATAACAACATTATAACCCGCCGCAGCCAATTGCAACGCATAGCAACGGCCTATGCCTTTCGACGCTCCCGTCACCAACGCCGTTTTCGACGCGGGCGCAACCTCTCCGAGTTTCATAGCCTATCCGATTTTCAATTCGCGTTTGACCACATCGGGCAGATCGCCGCAATTGTGGCAGCACTGCATGTCGATCGAATACATGCGAGCTATGCAATAATCCTTATGGTCGCAACCCGAACGGGTGGATATATCGCCTCGACGCAGCTTGTCGACGAACGCAGGGTCGTTGACAAGCGCCCTCGCAATCTGCACCATCTCGAATCCCGAATCGAGCACGCGCTCTATGCCCTCGCGTGACACTATGCCGCCGACGTAGACCAACGGTCCCTTCAACTCGCGGCGAAACTTTCGGGCATTTTCGAGGAAGAAACACTCCTCGAAATCGTACTGCTTTATCATCCACTGGCCGAACAACGACACCACGATCTTCTGCGGCCACTGGGTCCAAGGCATGTAATACCCCATCGTCTTGGTAGGTATGCGCCCGCGCATGACCGCCATGGGAGCTCTCGACACAAAACCCGATGAAAGGACTATGCCGTGCACGCCGAACGACTCGATGCGTTTGGCTATCTCTATCGATTCGGGAATCTCTATTCCGCCTTTGAATCCGTCCTCCATGTTATGCTTTACCAGCACTGCGGTATTCGTCCGCGCGGCAGCCTCCATCACCTCCTCCAGACACATATCCATGAACCGCATGCGATTGGTCAGCGAGCCGCCGAATTCGTCGCGGCGGCGGTTGGTATAGGGCGACAGAAACTGCGAAATCAGATAACCGTGCCCCGCATGCACCTCCACGCTGTCGAAGCCCGCCTCGTGCGCGGTAACGACCGCACGCCCGAAATCGCGCGCCATGTCGGCAATCTCCGAGCGGCGCAACTTGCGGTGGAACGTGGGCGAATAGAGATTGAAGCCCGTCGATGCCGACACGGGAAAGCATCCCGCCGTAGACCAATGGGTCATGTTTCCGCAATGCCCGATCTGAATCCCCGCAGCCGCACCCTCGCGGTGTATGTCGTCGGTTATGTCCCTGAGCGTCGGCACGATCTCGTCGCGCAGCCACAACTGGCTGTTGAACGAAACACCGCTGCGATTGATCGACGCATAGGCCAAAGTGGTCATGCCTACACCGCCGCGCGCCACGCTGACGTGGTAATCCTTCAGTTTCTGCGTAGGGCCGAAATTCTTGCCCATCGACTCGAAAGCCGCCGAACGAATGGTGCGGTTGCGAAGAGTCACGGGACCGAGTTTATAAGGAGTGAACAATTTGGACTCCTTCAAATCTTTTTCCATATCTTTTTCGGGTTCTTCTTAACTTAATATATAAAGGGCAGTATGCGTTTACGCCGCAACGAGGTGAACTCCTCGCCGAATTCGGCTTCGTAACGCCTGTAAAGCGATGCCGACCGCGGCGCCAGATTGGCAAAGGTCCACAACACGAATACAGCACCCGACCACGACCACGACGCCACGGCGAAACCCGTCCACTCCAGCAGTTCGCCGAAATAGTTGGCCGACGACACATAACGGAACATTCCGCCGCGCGGGATGTAGTGGCGCGTATCGCCCTCCTTGCGCAAGTGACGGATGATGTAATCCGATTGCCAATTGACGAACATGCCGACGAAGAACAGCACTGCGCCGACGTAAAAGAACGGTTTGCCGAACCAGCCGTCGTAATAATCGGACGGCGCCACGTAGAATATCCATCCTCCCTGCATGAAGGCGTTGAGCGTGTTGAACACCATGCCCATCACCACTATGCCCAGCGGCATCTTCGATTTGCCGCGCATGAGCAGCGGAAATATGAACGAACGCTGGAAATAGTGCAATTGAAACATAGCCGCCAGTGCGAGCGGTGCGGCCTCCCACCGTCTGTCGGAACATGCCCACAGCACGCACATCATGATGAAAACGGGCGACTCCATCATAACCCACCCCGCTTTGTTGGGCACGGGAGGTCCGTAGCGCCTATCGAACAAATAGCCGTATCCCGCTTCGAAGAATTGCAGGGCGACGAACACGATCACGGCCGTCAGAGCCATCACTGCGAGAAACGTATCGTACAGAGTCGAATAACTTTCCATTTGCGAAAAAAAATTTAAACCTTCGTCCCGTCCGCTGTCCGCCGGGACGGTCCGAAGCACAAATTCAAAATCCGCGTAAAGATACGCATAAGCCGAGCGCAAAAGCAAATTTTATTTGCGATTTTGCCGTAGCGGAGTATCTAAGGCGAAGCCAAAGGTACGAATAAACCGAGCGCAAAAGCAAATTTATTTCCGATTTCGCCGAGACAGAGTGTCTAAGGCGAAGCCAAAGATAGGAGGGCTAAAGCGAACTTGCATGATATTGTGTTGAGGCCGAATATTTGAGATTCAGGTACTAAAACTGAATATCAGCGGTTTTATTCATTGTGATTCTATAGTTTATATCGCTGCCGTGATTTTTTTTCGTCGAAAAATTTGGATAATGAAAAATTTGATATATCTTTGCACTCGCAATCGGGTCAAATATCCCACGCATTGCAAACGAATATACTGCGGAAATAGCTCAGTTGGTAGAGCACAACCTTGCCAAGG
>CAUDHE010000037.1 GCA_958449275.1 uncultured Alistipes sp.
TCCTCCTTCGCGCCTCGGCAATTCATGCAAGCATGATTGCTCTCGGCTTGGCGTCAGTTGGCTCCACCTTTTGGGTGACAAAAGGTGGGAAATACTGCGACTCTTCGAGTCGCACAGTTCGCCGCCGCCACCACGCGGCGGACTGCTAAAGCATTCACGCCGCCGTCGGCGAACGGCCCTGCTTTGTAGAAGATAAATTTGCCCGCTTAACGCGACCCGCCCCGAACTCGATCGAGTTCGGGGCGGGTGATTGTCGCAGACGGGCCGCAAGCGGGTACTCCGTCGCATCTCCTATTCGAGGTCGTCGGCTTTCACATGCATGACTTTGCCGTCGCGCATGATTACCAGTTCGCCGCCCTCTTTCTTGGCTTTCTCCTTCAAACGTTGCTGGGCCAGCAATATGCCTGCATCTATTTTCTCCTGCATTTGCTCGATTTCGATCTCACTCATATTGTCCGTATTTAACATTAACCGTTACATTTTGCTTATCTTTCTGTACGATAACGTATCCACGACCTCTCTTATTTCGTCGTGGGTGCCGTAAGCCACCTTTTTCACGCCCTCGGCCGAACTGTTGTCGTATATGACCCAATAGTCGCAGATGGGAGTATAGAGGTCGGTCAGATACCTCAGTCCGCGGTAGTAGCGTCTTCTGACCACCTCGGGCGGCACGTTGTGCCCGCCTTCGGCCACGCGCCTCGCCACTCGTTCCACGGCCTGCTCGGGGGTGGGCAGCCAAAAGTAGAGCAACGAGACGAAGTAACCCTTCGCCTGCGCCATGCGGATGAATCGCGAGTAATATCTCGTGGCCAAAGTGGTCTCGATGGCGAAATCGGCTCCGTCGGACATGAGCACGTCCATACGCTGCCGCATCAGGCGGCCCGCTTCGATCGACACTTTCGACGGATTGAACGGCGAGAGTCCCTTTGCTATTTCGTCGGCGTTGACGAATTCGCGGCACTCCAGCATCTCGGGCAGGACGGCGTACGAGGCCGTCGTTTTTCCCGCTCCGTTGCATCCTGCTATGATATATAGTTTAGGCATACGCGATTATCCTAAATGCAAAGTTAACAATAACTTTTTATTTTCCAAAACCGAGCCACAACGACGCGTGCCGCCCGAAGTCGTGCGCCGTGCGTCGCGACGACCCTTTCGGATTGTGGCACAACGAAAAAGGTATCATATTTGCGATATGCGGGGATATCGTTCACAATATTGTTTCAACTTTGTAAAACATTCGATCTTATGGAAACAGCCACAGCAACCAAGAGATTCGCGCTTGCCCCTCTGCCCTACGACAAAAGAGCGCTCGAACCCCACATTTCGGAGGAGACGCTCACCTATCACCACGACAAGCACATGGCGGCTTACATCAACAAACTCAACGAACTGATTGCCGACACGCACTACGACGGCATGACTCTCGAAGATATAATCCGCGAGGCCGACGGTCCGCTGTTCAACAACGCGGCGCAGGCGTGGAATCACGAGTTTTACTTCGCCCAATTCGCGCCCGAGCCGCAGAAGATGCCTTCGGGAGAGCTGCTCGACGCGATAAACACCGCTTTCGGCAGCGTCGACAAACTGAAGGAGCGCATGAATGCCGAAGCTGCGGCGCTTTTCGGTTCGGGATGGGTGTGGCTGGCGTCGAACTACGACGGCGAGCTGACGATAGTCCCCAAGCCCAACGCTGGCAATCCTCTCACCGACGAGCTGCGTCCGCTGCTGGCCATCGACGTGTGGGAGCACGCCTATTACATCGATTTCCGCAACGTGCGTGCCGACGGCGTGAAGGCGTTGTGGAACGTCCTCGACTGGCGCAAGGTCGAGGAGCGTTACGCGGCGAAGTAGCAGCGGTAATCGCAGACACGACAAGAGGGTGTCCGACGAATCTCGGACACCCTCTTAACGGTTACGGAGGCTCGGTGTCTCAGGCCATAAATCTCGCTATCGCTTCGTGCCATTGCTTCCATACATAACCGTAAGACGCGGGATGCGGCATCCGCATCGTACGACATGTCTTTCCCGAACGTAAGGTATATTCGTATGTGTACACATCGGCGGTGTCGGACATCATCGAAAGCGTACCGCGTCCATCGTGGGGCGATACTTTGTCGAACAGCGTCACGCCCCAAGCAATAACGAGATCGGGTTCGTACTCGTTCAGCACCTCGTCGAAAGCATTCGACGATTCGACGAATTGGCGGGCCGTCGGTCGGCAGCCTCTGCAAGGCAGAGGTTCCTGAATGAAATTGTAAAATATCGCCGAGTTCCAAAATGCAATGCTTTCCTCGCCCGACAGCGCCCGACCTGCCACGGCACGTTCGAATGTCGTGAATGTCTTCATCCACGATTCGTGTCCGCATGCGCCGAGTTTGTATTCGAACAGACGCTTCATCACGGTACGCGTCAGGTCGGGATCATCCGCATCCGAATAGTGGCTTTCGCCGAGTACCAGCAAACGTTTGCCCTTTATTCCGTTTTCATATTTCGCCCCAACCCACGGGCGGAAATGAATTTGTGATTTTTTTGTCGCCATAATTTTTACATATTAAAAGTCGTAACCCTCTATCCGATCGGCATGGATACTCCAGTATTCCGAATTTTTATATGCCTCGACAGATTCCTTTGGAACGTATATCTTAGCTGTCGGGGCTATGTCATCAAACATCAGAACAGCTCCGGTCGGCGGTGTTATGGATTTGAAATAAATTTTCGTCAAGTTTACACAACTTTGAAATACATTGGCTCCCAACGAAATCACCCCGCCGCCGACAACCGCGGTTTCAAGACTTTCGCAGCCGCAGAATGCTTGATACCCTACCGATTTCACATCATCGTGAATCGTTATTTGTTTCAGTTTATTACAATGCTTGAAAGAATAGCTCCCGACAGTAACTACGTCTGCGGGCAATACGTAGTCGGATTTTCCCGCAGGGGCATAACTCTTCAATATGCCGCCAATGACCAGGCAAAGAGCATCATCGGAAGCATATTTCCCCGAGAACTTCGATATATTGCTGCAATACACTATAGGATTATCGCCTAACGACTCCACGCTGTCGGGTATGTCGAGATATTCGAGTCCCTTACAGTTTTGAAATGCGAAACTGTCTATACTCGTAACACCCGCGGGAATAACGATCTTCCGAAGATTCTCATTATCCCGAAATGCATAATAGCCGATGGATATTACTCCCCGCGGAATCCTCACACTCGCAAGATTACTGCATCCGCAAAAAGCCTCGGCGTCTATATCTCTAATAGCCGTAAAATATTCCAATTCGTTGAAACTCGATATTTTTACATTGCCTGTGAACACACGGCCTATTGATTCCACCGCCGAAGCCTCATCGTACGACAACTCTCCGTCTGAATCGGCATCCCAATTTTCCACACACAACGCCTTAACTTCCGGATCCGCAAATCGAATGACTTTCCTGCCGTCATCGTCATTACATCCGGTCAAAAGTACAACGATCGTAATCCGCAAAAACAATCCAAGCTGTTTCATCTCTATATTCTGCTAACCACCATCCGCCCCGCAATGATGTTTTATAAAAAGAAAAGTGTGGAGCCGATTTCGTCTATCAATCTGAAGGTTGTGGAAGGACCCGAGTAAGAATAAACGATGCATTATCCCACACCTGAATAGATATGAGGCAAACGCATGCCAACCATGCCTCGCCCACCGATCTAAACAAGATATGAGTGCTGTTCGTCGTCCTCTTACCTTTGAAAACTTCCACATTTCATGATATTCGGGTAAGAATGTTAGTATCTGCCAATTATATGAAAACAATTTGCGTTATATCAGCTGTTTATAACTACATTGCATTTTTCAATTGCTTTCATCGTTTTCATGTATTTGGTTCTTTTTAGTATCTATTTTGTTACGTATTTGTTATGCAGTTTCGGATTATTTTATTTACCTTTGCCGATGTAATGACATTGAAACTCAAGACTGAATGGCAAGAATCAAGAAACCGGCGAAAGTAAAAGAACCTGTAAAGATACGAATGAGAACACTTGCTGACGGCAGCAAGTCGCTCTATTTGGACATTTATCGACACGGCAAACGGACATACGAGCCGCTTAAACTGTATCTTATCCCCGAAAGGAGTGCTGCAGACCGTAAGCAGAACGCAACGACTATGCTTGCCGCCAACAAGATAAAGTCCCAGCGTATCATCGAACTTACAACGGGTGAGGTCGGAATCAAGAATACCTACAAGAAAGTCTATCTGCTCGACTGGATGGGAACCTATATGGAGGCACAAAAGAAGCGAGGCAAGAAAGACGGTCGACTTATTACGACGACTATCAAGATTCTGAAGACGTATGCCGGCGAGCGTATGCTGTTAAGCAATGTCGACAAAGATTTCTGCCTCGGTTATCTGCGATTCCTGCAAACGGATTACAAACCACAAAACCGCAAGCCGTCCAACTTCACGCTGCGGAACTATTACAGCATGCTGAACTGCGCCCTGAACGCTGCTGTTCGGGAAGACTTGCTGCGCGAAAACCCGTTCAACAAAATTGATAAGCGGGACAAGATAAAAGAGCCGGAGAGCAAGCGCGAATATCTGACCATAGACGAGGTAAAGCAACTGATGAATACGCCCTACCCGAAAGAGAGTCTAATAGACATCAAGAATGCGTATCTGTTCTCTTGCTTCTGTGGCCTTCGTATCAGCGACATTATGGCGTTGCAGTGGAAGAACGTCGTCTGCGACAGGGGCGCATACAACTTGGAGATAGTTATGCAAAAGACGAAAGACCCGATATATGTTCCGTTGTCGGAACAGGCGATGAAATGGATGCCGGAACGTGGCGACAAAGCTGCGGAGGATAAGGTTTTCGTCATACCACGTGTCGAGTATGTCAATCCCGGACTGGCGAAGTGGGCAGAACAAGCCGGATTGAAGAAGCACGTAACATTTCACACGGCCCGCCATACCTTTGCCACGATGATGCTGACACTTGGTGCAGACCTCTACACCGTGAGCAAGCTGCTCGGCCATTCCGATGTCAAGGTAACGCAGGTCTATGTAAAAATCGTCAATCAGAAGAAGAACGATGCGGTCAATTTGGTGAACTCGGTGTTCGGTTGATATGGAATCAAAATCACTTCGGAAAACGCTTTACTTTACTATGGTGGGTATATATAGTCGCAAATTAAATTAAACGGTTTTTTGTGAAAGAGTAATTGCTGCCGAAACGTGATATAGAATCGGCAAGCACACTGGTTGTATACGTGGATATCGCACCTTCGGGAAAGATGCAGTTGTATCATCTTCTTTGCAATGACCTGTATATCCGCTTTGCCTATAAGTGGCAACTACGAAACCGACTATAAGCGTGGCATTGGTGCGGGCAAATGTCGGCGATGCAATGACTATAACAGGAGTTACCTGCGGTTGCGGTTATCCTATCGGAAACGCCCAACGACGCCTCTCACCAGAAAATGCACACCCCATTTTCTCTCTTTCGTTTCCCTTATATCGCCTATCATCCGCCATATTATGGCGCATTATCTGGCGACAAAACAAGTAACAAATTTTACCGTGCATTTGCCACTAATTCAAAGCCATTATATTGTACATTACAGCCCACTCTGCTTGCAGATTGAATGGCATCGCTCCCGAAGTCGTGAGGCTTGCGGGGGATTAGGCTCCCCCGAAGGGGCTATAACTGGCATCAGGCAAGCCTGCGTATGTACTTCAATCGGCAGCACGATGGCTGAGTGCTACGGAGACTCACAATATATTTATGTGAGTTCACATGAATATATTGTGAAGACATAAGTGGCTATTCATGAACTCTGAATGACCACTACAACGGGAAACACCCGTTCTCTTCGGTATTAAAAACGGAAGCCGAACAAGTGTTTTGGCAAATAATACTCGGTCACTAATCTTTATTAGCCGTTCTGTTTCCATCTGTTCAAAAAGCGGCGGCGGATTTAATTACAGAAAAAGGTTGCAAAGGTTTCCGTGATGAAAAGACCACCGCCGGATGTCATTTCTTTCTCTTTCCCCATTTGGGACGTATATCGAGAAACACCTCGAAGTTCATGCGTGGCATGGGGCGCGACAGCACCGATTCGTACTCTTCGTTGAAGAGATTTTTCACCGCCGCTTTGACCGAAAGTTCAGCCCAGTGCGGCGAAAACAACTTTTCGAGGGACACGTCGCTCATGTAATAGGGTTTCACGCGCGAGATTTTACTTTTCATGTCGTTGTCCGAGGTGGTGAAGCGTTCGCTGTAATAGCACCACTTGTAGATAAACCGCCACGACTTATAGGAGAGCCGCCCCGTCGCTGAAGCAGAGTATTCGGGGACATAGACCAACTGTTTGCCGATCGCCTTGTCAGCCCAGTCCACCGGATCGCCGTTGTTGATGGACGGCGTCCACGAGAAAGAGGCGTCGCCGCCCAGCTGCCAATCATTGGATAATTGCACCGTGGCGTCGGCCTTCAGTTCGACCCCGTAGGCATGCACCTCTTTGACGTTCTTCGGCGTCCAGAATCCCTTGAACGTCGGCAGCCACACAATCCAGTCGTCGATGTAGGAATCGAACCACGTCGCCGATCCCGAAAGCGTGTATTTCCCCGCTTTGCCTATGGCAAACGAAACGCCGGTATCGTAGGTCACTCCGTGCTCTTTTTTCAGGTCGGGATTGCCGCCCGGCAGGAAGTAGAGGTCGTTCAGGGTCGGGAAGCGGTAGTTGCGCGATACGGAAGCCTTGGCCGTGACGTTGCCGTGCTTCGAGAGCAGGTAATCGGCAAAGAACGCCGGAATGACGGGCGACCACTCCCCGCCGTACATCTCCTCGCGCAGCGCTACCGACAGCCCCAATCGGTCGGTAGGCATCCATTTGGCCGAAGCGTAGGCCGACACCTCGGCACGTCCCTTGTCGTAGCCCACGACAACTTTTTTCTTGTTGCCCTGTGCCAGCGTCTGCGAGTTTAGTTCCAGCACGTTTTTGTCTTTGCTGCGGACGAAGTGCTGATGTACGGAGACATTTGCGGTAAACAGCCATTTGCGGCCGAGATAATATTCTCCCTCGGCCTGCCCGTAAAAGGTGTCTATCCAGCTGCGCGAGCGAATCATCTCGGCCATCACGCCGTTGCCTTTGTCCTGCGAAAAGTCGTAACCCTGCCATGTGTGGATGTAGCCTGCATGCGCTCCGACTTTCCAGTTTTTGCGCAGATGACTCCACGAAAGGATGCCGCGGAATGTCCGCTCCCGCTGTTCGTTGACATATTCGCTGTCGGAACGGTGGTCGACCGAGAGCATCGGCACGCCGCGGCGCGAATCGAGATACCATGCCTGCAATCCTAAACGGTCGCCGTGGCCCGTATTGTAGTAAACCTCCTGCAAAAGGTGAAAATCACGGAAAGCTCCGCATTTGTTGCGTTCGACGGGATAGTATGTATCCACGATGTTGTGCTCGTCGTCGTAGACGTTCATCTTCTTGTTGTAGTTGCGGTACTTGAAGTCATTGTCCGACGAGGAGTAGACCGCGCGGGTCGACACCTGCCAGTGTTTGTCGCCATAGGTCAGGCGCAGAAACTCGTCGAAGGTCTTGAACGATCCGACACCCTGCACGTATTGCAATCCGAAGCCGTCGGCGTCGGCAGGTCGTGTGGAGAGTTTCACCGCACCGCCCAGTCCGCCGCCCGTTTCGTTGACGGACGAGGTTCCGTGCAGCAGCGAGGCGTCGTCGATGAAGTAGGCCGGAATCATCGAAAAGTCGGTCATGCCCAGCATAGGCGAGTTTATTCGCATGCCGTTCCACGTCACCTGCGTGTGCGAGGGCGACGTGCCGCGGAATGCCACCGTCGAGAGCGTCGCGCGACCGTATTGCTTGACGAAAATCGACGAATTGAAAGTCAGCACATCGGCCATCGACAGAGCGATGTTCTCTTTCAATACGGCCGAATCGAGGTTCGTCTGCTGTATGCCGATTTCCTTCATCGGTCGTCGTGCAGAAACGAAAACCTCGTCGATTGGGACGACATAGGAGGAATTCCGATTCCACCAGTCGCTCTTTTTCACGGGTTCCTTCTCCTGCCCGTAAGCGTCGAACGCAGCAATGGAGAGCCAGAATATCAAAATATATTTCATAATATCATCATTCTATTCGCTGTCAGCGGCATCTGTCATCTGTTCGTAAGAGGGATTTGCTCCGCAATTCTCGATCTGCCAAGTGTCGGCCGAGAGATTCGGAAGCACTCGCCTGAATGTAGAGAAGTCCGCAACCGATTTAAGATTGCCGATATATACTGCGTCGGCCTTGACGAGCGACGGGAAGTCGAGCGAGCGCACCGAGCGGTTCGGGTATCGGTCATGGCCGATGAACAGTCTGCCGGTTACGGTTTCGAGTGCGGGAAACTCGAACGAGGTCGTCCGGTCTGTTGTGCTGCTCCACGTCGATACCAGCATGTTGCCGTCGACGCGTCGGAGGCGGGGCATGATGAATGCTCCGGCGCACCCCGAAGGCATCGTGTAGAAGGCGTAGTCGTCCGATGAATCGTCCGAAATCCGTTCGCCGTTGCCGACCGTTTCGAGCTGGGGCAGTTCGAACGAGGAGAATGCCGAACCGCGCACATACATGGCAAGCTGCCTGCCGACATTTTTCAGCTTCGGAAACGACGCGCGGTTTTCCGCTCCGGATTTTCCGCAGTTGCGCAGCAGGAGAGTCCCCCGCACCTCCGTGAGATTCGGAAGAGAAAGAGTGAACGGTGATTGCGAACCGCAATTCTCGACATAAAGATTCTCGCATGCGGCGGTCGGCAGAACAATGGACGAAACAGCCGTAAAGCCGACAATGCGCAGAGTCCCGACCTCGCGGAATCCGATGATGTCGAAGGGCATCGCCGCGGGCTGCTGCGCGAGTGCCGAGGCATCGAGCATCAGTGACCCGCCGAACGAATCGCCACGTATTTCTGTGATTTTCGGCACAGAGACGAATCGCAGCGAAACCGTACTGCCCGGAGCGAACGAGCAATGCGAAAAATCGACTGCGCCTGACAGCGACGGCAGATCGTCGATGGTCAAATCGCCCCCGACGGCCGTGAGGCGGGGAAAGAGCGCTCCTAAATCCGTGACCATGGGCAACGTCCGCAGGCAGATGTCGCCGTCGACGCGCTCCAACGTGGCGAAATTCGTTTCAACGACGGCAGGACACTCCTCGACCGAGAACGATGCCGCGGCGGTGAGTTTCGGCAACACGATGCTTCGCAGCAGCGGGCAGCCGTCGAGCCGAATCGCTCCGGATTTTTCGAGTTGCGGAAATTCGAAGGTATTGGCCATGGCAAGCTGTTCGTAGCACACGCCTCCGGCCGAGGTCAGTGCTCCGAACGAGGTCGCCAATCCCGACAGACTGCCGAAATGCGAGAGCGTGACTGTGCCGCCGACACGAGCGAGTTTTGGCAGAAATAGTTGATTGCATGGAGAGGTACCCTCCGTTTTGTCGGAAAGTGCCCCGCACAATGTCAGATTTTCCTCGACCTCCGTCAGTTCGTCGGTCATAAACTCGACGAGCTGTTTTGCCCCGATATGCAGGCTCCCCGCAACTCGTTGCAGGGCATTGATATATACCGTTCGCAGTGAAGTGCCGAATATCTGTAAATCTCCTGCAACCTCTTCAAGTGCCGGAAGATTGAGTGCTTGCAGCGAGGTGTGGGGCGCATCGGCGAAGCCTATTGCAAGCGAACCGCAGAATGCGAGGCTCGACAGACCGCCCAAATCCTTTACATGGCAGGCATCGGTAACGACCAGCGCCCCGCGAACGGAGTTCAACGCCGCAAGTCCGTCGAGATTCTCGATCGGGTCGTCCGTTTCGGTTTCGCTACCGATAATGAGATCCCCTTCGATCACATTGTAGGCATTTGCAGCGAAAGCATCGACATCTTTTTGTGTGCGCAGCGTCATACTGCCGGTCGAAACTATATCCGTGCGCTCCACCGAATACCGGTAGCTGCGGTCGTGCACCCCGTCTGCCGAAGTAACAAGGAACTGCCACTCCTGATTCCAGTCGGAGATGGTCGCAAGGTCGGGGCGGATTGCCGCGGCATCGCTGAGTGCCACGCGTGCCGAGGCATTCGCCAGTGAAATGTTGTACGGTACACTCACGGTGATCCCATTATCCGTGACAGTCGCGTCATAAACCATATCCCCACTCGTTATCGAGAATGAGATGATCCGGTTTTCGGCACTCAACAGACCTTCCTCGCTCCCGCTGTTGCAACCGGCTAACGCCAGACAACCGATAATACAAAACAGTTTCTTCATACGCCACGTGTTATTGTCCCTGATTGAGATTTTCGTCCGTGAATCCGAATACTTCCGTGGAATTTTCGCCCAGCCATCCGGCTTTCATATTGACGCCGGTCTGCACCTTGATGAAGTCGATGTATTTCAATCCTGCAGGATTGCCGGCAGCATCCACCGCATTCGAAATCTTGAAGTATATTTTCATCGCTCCGGCGGCGGCATTGTCATCATCCGAAAGACGGTCTTCGCCCAGATTGTCGGCATAGCCCCAGTCGTATTCTCCGTTCACCCAATATGTCCCGTTGCCGGAACGGTCGTAGGTGCGGTGTTTGAGACATGTGCCGTAGAGGGTATAGCTGTCCGCGCCAATCCATGCAGGATAGTAACTCGACTGGTCGTGATACTGTTTCAGGTAGTCGATTTTGCCGACTGCACCGCGGTTGTCCTTCCACTGGACGTCTGCGCCCGAATAGGTGGGGCGATAATAGGTTACCGCATAATCCTCAATGGTTTCCGGCTTGCCGTACTCCGAACCTCGGAGCTGGAACCACTCGTCGTCGGGGAAGCCGTTGCCGTCGGTGTCCTGCATCACCCATACGATACCCGGCTCGGATGCCCCTTCGAAAGCATTTCCCGTAATCGAAAAGTTGTATCCGTCACGATAGCCTGCCGAATTGTCGATGCTGTGGTCGAAACCCACGACGATATATCCTCCCCAGCCGCCGAGCGAAACCCATGTTCTCTTGCGCAATCTGTCTTCGGCGTAGGCGACGGCGGCTTCGGGTGTGGTTTCGTTGCCGACGAAGCCGCCCGAAACAAGTTCGTTGATGAACTGACCCGGTGCGGGAGTGTATTCATACACCGTGGTCCACTCAGCACTTCCTGCCAACGAAGCACTGCGCCGGTGCGTGCCCTCCGCATCGCAGCATACGACCGTGAATTCGAGTTCCGCCGATGTCGTTTCCTCTCCCTCTGCCGCTGTGTCGGTCACGGTGAGTAGCACCTTCGTACTACCCTTTACGGTTGGAGTATAGGTGAATGCCGCATCGGTCGAAACTGCCTGTCCGTCGATTGTCCAGCAATATGCCGGGGTATTTGCATTCCATACATACGGACGCAGGGTCGTAGAGCGGCCGAGTGCCACATTGCGCGTCAGTCCGTCGTATTTGCGGCCTGTGGGAGCGACGGTAACGGTGATCGGAACGGCCTTGACGACGTTTATTTCGAGAGTCTTGTCGTCGCAGCCGTCCTCGTTCTCGGTCTGAAGACGGAGATGATATAATCCGACCTCCTGTTCGCAAAACTCGCAGGTCGCCCCGTCTCCGACCGGCTCGGGAACGGTTGCTCCCGGGCGGAGCAGCGTCCAGCGATATGTCGCCGTCTGGCAGCCCCGCACGTCGGGCGATATGGTACACCGACGTCCTTTGGTGATTTCCATGCTCTGCCCGCCGGGGAATGTGATTACGGGCGGCATCTGTTCGAGAACCTCCACGAAAAGCTGTTCGGTAGCCGAGCCTTCGGGCGTAGTAACGTTAAGACTCATGTAGTATCCCTGTTTCCCATCCTCCGTTTTCTGTGTCCGGTCGAACCGGTAAACCAGTTGCGGATCGGTTGATATGATTTTGCCGGTCGATTCGAGTTTCCATGCGTAAACGGCCCGCTCGGCATAGCGGTAAGTAGGCGAGATTGTAAATTCGCGTCCGACCTTTGCCGTGTAGATAGCCGGATTAACATCGAATGTTATGACGGGTGTCATTTCGATCTCCTGTGTAATCAGTTCGTCCCTGCTGCATCCTGCAATCGCGGCGAGCAGGAGTGTGAAAAATAGCTTGTATAGATTCATATTTACTCTTTAATTATCGCCAGCAGAATGCGCCGGGAATGATTCCCACGTTGAATTGGTCGAGCAGTTTACCTTCGGGCGAGTAGCGCAGCACCACGCCGCTCTGCACGTAGTCTATCGCGTCGGCAACGTAAACCTCCGATGTAACGGGATCAACGGTCAGTCCGTAATAGAGTGTGTTTTGATACGGAATGAACGGCTTGACAGGAAAATTGTCGGCCTCGACGGGCAGTTTCCAGATGGATTTGTTGATGAAATAGAGCGTGTCGCGCGTGCCGTTGAGTTGCACTTCCGACGGCCAATCGCCGAACTGGAATTTGAATTGTTTCTCCACGGTGAAGGTCTTTGCATCAATACAGTACAGTGACGGAGCTTCGTGCCCGTAAGGCGAGCCTTCGTAACCGCCGTCGGTAACGGTCCACATTTTGTCGTTGCAGTCCATAACAAGCGACGTCGGCTGAATGCCCACGACGAGTTCGTCCACGACTTCGTCCCGTTCGGTGTCTATCTTCAATATTCGGTTCTGGTACGACCAGCAGTTCGTGAATACATACTTGCCATATTGCACCATCTGCTCCGTGGATCCCGATTCGTAGTCCATGTCGGTTTCGACATAACCTGTAATCTCATAGGTTTTGGGGTTGACGATATAGATGCGCGGATCCCAGATCTGTGTGACGTAAGCCTTTTCATCGCTCAGGAAGTGAATGTAGCGGGGAGAGGTGAAACCCGTAATGCGCCCCACCTCCTTGAATGTATTGATGTCTATGGCGAAAATCACCCCCGAATTGTTCACCACCACCCAGCCGATGCCGTTGCGGATGACCATCGACTGCGCCACATCGCCCAGTTTGAAGCCGTTGGCGCGTGCGAAAACCTCGTTCTCGACACGCTTGGTCGCAGGGTCGTAGTACGACAGCGAGGCGTTGCCATACATGAAATTCCCTTCGTTGGTGATGAACAGCCCATGCGCACCAACAGATCCGTCGATTTGAAAATCTTCGGTATCCATCGGCCCGTAGTCCATGCACGACACGGCGCATACCGCACAAAAGAGCGGTGTTATCCATCTTTTCAATTCCGAATATCCTTTCATGCGCTCCGCTATTTGTCAATCCACTCCTGCGTGAACCGGTAGGCGAAATCCACACCCGCCGGGCTCGCTTTCTTCTGGTAAAAACTCCCGAACTCCACTGCGTCGCTTCGCGAAACGTCGTAGACCTCGATGCGGCTGTCGATATAACTCGATTTGCCGACCCACAACTGTTCGGTCGTGGGGTGAATGCCCATATAACCGTAGATGACGTTGCCGCCTTTGTGATCTGCGTCCAATTCGGCAGTGATATAGCTTTCATCGAGTTTTCCGGTAGCGTAGTTGTAGCGAACCGCTTCGTTGGCACTGAAATCGGGCCTGCCGATAAAGTAGAGATAAGGTTCGCGGAAGCTGGCGCACATCTGAACGGACGGCGATGCCGTACCCGTGCGCAGGTGCACCGATTCGGGCAGCGTCTGCTCCTCCACGATGTCGCCCTGCGCATCGAGGATGACGAATTTCGCGGGCGATTTCCACACCACGTTGCCGTAGTAGCCCAGACCGTCGGTCTCGAACTCGCCCGTGAACAGAGCATAGATTCGTCCGTCGGCACCTTTGGCGATATCTTTTATCTGGCGGTTTTCGAACGTGTGGGTCTTGACGACCTTATCGGAGGCAGGGTCTATGACGATCACCGAATTGCCCCGCCCGGCGAAGACCTTGCCGCGCGAAAAGACCATGCGGGCCTTGGTTGCGCCAGAGACGGTGAACTCACCGAACGTGTCGGGAATATCCTTGGTGTCGATGATATTCGTTTTAAGGTCGATGACACGGATGCCGGAATGACTCTCCATCGAGACCGAATATTGGATATACCCCTTTTCGGGACTCACGACGACGATATGCTGGGGCCAGCACAGATACGACTTGGAGGATTGCGTGGCACCGGTCGAGGTGTCGACTTCGGCATAGAAATTCAGGTCGCGGGCAACCTGACGCTTCATCGTGTGGGCATCGCACACCACATAGCGGCCGTCGCCGTTGAACGAGGTTCCCATGCTGCTGGTGCGGCCGTTCTGGGTGATGAAATAGATGCGGCCGTTGGCCATGTACATATCCTGCAACACGTTGCCTATTTCGTTATCGTTAATCTCTTCGTAGACCCGTTCGTGGTAGCGGCCGTGCTGGTCGAAATAGACGACCGAACCGTTCTCTGAGGTCATGTTGCCCTCCATGAGCACGAACGTACCCTCGGGGTGGGTGAAGTCGAGCACATAATACTCCTGCGACAGAATCACCTTGTCGGCGGAGCATATCGTCAGCATGTTTTCCAAATCCATTCCCTGCATGTATTCGGCAGGCGGTGCGATTCGCAGACCACGGCCGGCAATATCCAGATCGACATTCCAGCCGGCAGGCACGGAGGCTATGTTCACGGCCGGAATCCACCTTTCGGCCGTAAGTGACCACTCCTCGGCGGCGCCATACTTCAGGCAGACAGCCTCGTCGGGAGCTTCGTCGCGTTCGATGGCGAATCTGCCACCGTCGCGGGACGTGATTTCGGATGTCAGACGGTAGATGCGGCCCGATTCGAAATTGCGCCCGGTGCGGGTTTCGGTATAGACGCTTCCGTCGGCGAAAGTGTAGGTAATGTAAATCTCCTGCTGCGAGCAGTCGGCAGGGAAAACGACTGCGGCAGCAAACACATCGCTGTCGCTGCCCGCACGCGGCAGAGCGACACCATCGCCGCCCAGCGACAGCGTGATGCGGTTCGAGGCGTCGGACACGTCGCCGAATCCGCCGTTCTCGAAGCGGCTGCGGCCCGTGAGTGCGGTGGCCGGTTCGCCGACGACAAGCGATATGGAGGCGAGTTTCGCATCGACATCCTGCGACCATGGGTTGAACCAAATGCACGACGTGGCATGCGAGAGCGTGAATCGCCCGTCGTCATCTGTAACTGCATAACCGAAATCGCCGTTCGGCCCGAGTTGCAGTTCGTATGGAACGTCTTGGTGCTGAATCGTCGGAACAAATGCTTCGCTGCCGTGTCCAGTCATGTTGTAGAAAACACGGTAAGGGGCTTCGCCCGTCAGACTTTCGAAACCGAAAGCGGCCGATGCGCCGTCGATACCGGCCTCGGTGCTCTGCACGTCGTCCACCCAGATGCGGTCGGCGGCGCTCCACGAGAAAGCGATCGCGCCGCCGTCGCCCGGGACGAACTGCGTGCGGGTTGCCGAACCTGAAAACCCGGTCAGCGTCACCGGCCCTCCGGTCTCGCGGGGCATATCGGCGGTAAGGTCCGCCGGGTCGGTCGTACAGGCCGCCAGCATGAGTGCCAATGAAACAAATAATGTATTTTTCATAATCCGTTTCTTAAAATGCGGATGAAAATGCCGGCTTGCCCCGCAGGGGTCACCGACATTTTCACCGCTTGTTGCATATAAATCCGTTCGCCTATTCCTCTACATCATACACGAATGTATAACCGTAGGACGAGGTGGCCAATTCAGCCCACGAAGAGTCGGCGTATGCACCTGTACCTCCGTTCGGGTCGGTCGATTTCGGCAGGTGAATCAGTCTGTTCTCCGCAGGAACCTCCTTGCCGGCATGGTCATACCAACTGCCGCCGAAGGGACCTGTTCCATAATCGTCTTTCAGCGTCGGAGGCGTAGTCGAGCGGCATGTGATGTCTGCCAGCAGCGGACATGCGCCACCCATGTAGCTCGTACCCGTGAAGCTGTAAGCGTTGATGGTCGTCATGTTGCGGCCGAAAGAGACTTTGGCGAGTCGGATACATCCCGCGAAGGCATTCTGACCGATAGTCTGCGTTGCATCCGGGAAATAGATTTCGGTCAGCGCGGCACACTTCTGGAATGCGTAATTCGAGACGGTTACCACGCCCTTGCCCAAGTCTATCGAAGCGAGTGCCGTGCAGCCGTTGAATGCGTTGCCGCCGATTGTCTCCACGCTGTCGGGCAGCTTGATTGAGGTAAGACCGGTGTTCTGGAACATATTGTCGGCAATCTTCGTCACACCCTCCTCGACGACGGCCGTCGTCAGCGAGGCGCAGTTGGCGAACGCCTGCGAAGCATAGGTAATATCGGCGCGCACCGTAACCGAGGTCATACCCGTTGTCGAGAATGCTCCGGAGGCTGTCGCCGTAATGTTCTGCGGCAATACGATGGCGGCCAGATTGGCGTTCGACCTGAACGATGCAGGGAATGTCGTGGCGGCATAGGTCGTCTCGCTGAAATCGAGAACTGCAGGAGCAGGCAGCGCCTTGACGGCTGCGGCAAGCGTTGTCATCTGTGCGGCAGTCATGACCGTGTTGTCGCCGGCAGTCTTGACAAAGAGCGTCGTGAATGTTTCAGGCAGTTCATCGCTCCATTTGGCATCGGCCGAAGTACGGTAATAGAGACCTTCGCTCAAATAGTCCGGGGCGAGGGACTCTATCGTGTAGCCGGCTGCGGCAGTCGTCCACGAAGCATAGGCATCCGCCGACGATACCTGGAAAGTCTTGGCTCCCGAAACCGATGTGCCTGCACCGGCAAAACTGTCGTCGGCAACCGTCGGAGCAGCGGCAGGCTCGATGTAGGCGTCGGCAAGCAGAACGGCATTCGCGAAAGCTTTGCTGCCTATTGCGGTGAGCGTATTGCCCGAGACGGTCAGCGTCGTGAGCCGTGACCAGTCGGCGAAGGCGTTGGCCCCGATCGTCACAACGGTTTTCGGAATAGTGAGCCGCTCAATAGTGTTATTGCCGGCAAATGCCCCGTCGCTTATGGCGGTTATGCCTGCACCGAACGTTATCGACGCAATAGCAGGATTGTTTTTGAATACCTCTTTTCCGAGTTCCGTTACATTGTCCGGCAATACGAGAGCCGTCAGGCCGCAATCGGCAAATGCACGGTCTCCGAGTGTCGCGACACCTGTTCCCAAAGTGAGTGCAGCCAGCTGACCGCATCCCTCGAATGCACTGCTGCCGACCGTTTTGACGGTATTCGGCAGCGTCACATCTTTCAGCGCGGTGCATCCGCCGAACATGCCGGCAGGAATCGACGTCATACCGTTTAGCTTGACCGAAACGAGAGCTTCGCAGCTGTTGAAACACTTATCTCCGAGCGTCGCAGCCGAAATTGTCGCCGTGGTAAGACCGCAACCGGCAAACGCCTCCTCGCCGATGGACGCAACCGACGAAAGCGCTATGTCGGTCAGTGCGGCACAGCCCTTGAACGCCTTGTCACCGACCGTCTTCACACTCGACGGCACACTTACAGAACTTAAAGCCGCACATCCCTCGAATGCGCTCTCGGGTACGGTGGCGACTCCGCCCGGAACAATCGCCTTGGCCAGCGCAGTACAGCCTGTAAACACTCCGTTTTCGAATGCGGTCGTATTTTCGAAGCACTGTACACCGCCGAGTTTGGCATTGCCCGCAAAAACCGACGGGAATGTATTCGTCGCATAGTTTGCCGAATGCAAATCAATGGCAACGGCACTCTGCTGCGCGGCAATCTTCGAGGCTATATTACGCAGCGTCTCTTCCGAAATCGTAGAATCGCCGACGGTCTTGACATAAAATTCGGTGAAGGTTCCCGACGGCATGGCCGATGTCCATTCGGCCTCGCGCGAGGTGCGGTAATAGATGCCGTCGGTCAAATCCTGCGTGTTGATGTCTTCGAGGATATAGCCCATGGCGATAATATCCGCCCACTCTTTTTCGTAGGCATCATACGACGCAGCAGGAACGCAAAGATATTTCTTGCCTTCTACCTTGCTGCCCGCACTGCCGAACGACGTCATGCCGAGCACGGGCGGCACAGCGGCACGGCAGATGATTGTTTGCAGGTTGCCCGCCGTAATGAACGAGTTGCGTCCTATCGAGGTTACACGCTCGCCCAAATCTATCGTCGAGACATTGGCACAGCTCCAGAACGAGTAGTTGGCAACCTCCGGAATATCGAGGACAACGCGTGTGAAGGCATTGCAACCGCCGAACGAACGTTCGCCGACGGATTGCAGCGTCTCCGGGAACGTGACATCCGCCAACATTCCGCACTGATAGAATGCCTCTTCGCCGACGCTTTCCAGACGGCTCGGCATATTGACATCGACAAGTGCCGAGCAATTTCGGAACATCCTTTTGGGCAGAGTGATAATCCCGTCCGGAATACGTGCGCTTTTTAATGAGGTACACCCGTCGAAAATGCTGCTGTCCATTGTGGTGATACTCTCCGGAAGTACGATTTCGGCCATAGCCGTGCAACCGTTGAAAACATCGCTTTTAAGTTCGGTCAGCGAATCGGGGATTTTCACGCTTGCGAGCGACGAACAGTATTCGAACAAAGAGCGAGGCAATACCGAGATCCCGTCCGGAATGGCTATCGACACGAGTTTCTTGCAGTTATAGAAAGCCATTTCGCCCAACTCGGCCACCGATGCGGGAATCTCGACCGCTTCGAGCGACGAGCACTCCCGGAAGCAGTTCTGCGGAACGAGTTTCACACCTTCGGGGAACACTGCCCGCCGGAGGTTGGTACAGCGGTAGAAAGCTCCGGTAAAGGTCGACGCAGCCGCGAAGGTCTCGATGTTGCGCGGCAGGACGATCTCCCGCAGGTTGGTCTTGTTAGCGAATACATTTGGAAATTCGGTGGCGGCATAGTCTGCATCGCCGAAGTCGAGTACCGCACCTGCCGACAATTTTCCGGCAATAGCCGTAAGCGCCTCCGCACTCAATGCCGCATCGCCAAGAGTTACGGCTTTCAGGTAAGAAATTGATTCGTCCGGAAGTTCCTGCGACACACCTTCATTGGTCATGTAGAAGATACCCGAGTTCTTGCGGTCGGCATCGGCCAGCTGGGACGAAATGCGTAGCGTACCGCCCGGAACGAGCGTTTTGCCGGCCTTGGTTTGCAGGCAGACCGAACCGTCGGTGAAGGTGTAGACGATCGAAACGGTCGCCTCCGCCAGATTGGCCGGATAGAGTACCATAGCCGCAAAAACTTCGCTTTCATTGCTCTCTGCCGGCAGTGCGACGCCCTTTTCGCCGAACGACAGCGTGACGGATGACGAGCCGGTGCATGCGCCCAGTGCCTCGTCGGCAAAAACAGCTTCGCCGGCAATCGTATGGCCGCCCGAGACGCTCAATGAAATAGACGCCAGGTTGCAGTCTATATCTTTCGTCCACAGGTCGAACCAGACGTAGGAGGTAGCGTGCGAGAGGGTGAAAACACCGTCGGCCCCCGTCGTGGCGAATCCGAAGTCGCCATTAGCGCCCAGTTCGGGAGCATATGCCGCATGCTGGGTCTGCCGTGCGGGAATCAAGGCCGTTCCGGCATCCGAACCGGTCATGTTATAGAAGATATCATAGGTCGCAGCGGTCTGCAACGCATTGAAGATGAACGCAGCTTTCGCCCCGCCAGCCGTAAGGTTTTCACTTCGGCTGCCATCGGCACAAATATAGTCGCCGGCCCTCCACTCCAACGGAATTGCCTCGGCAGAGGCCTCTCCGAATCCGGTTCGGGTCGCAGCATCGGCATAACCTGTCAGTATGATTCGGCCGTCGTCCTCGGTGATTGGACGGTAAGGTTCGATATCGACATCTTTGACACAGCCTGTCAGCGCAAGCAGACTGGTGCACAATATTATATATAGGTACTTTTTCATGATTTCAATCTGTCGTTAACGATTAGTTCCAATCTTCCCACTGGCTCGAACCAGCGCCTGCGCCGTCGAGGATTTCATCGGTAGCCGTTACTGCGAGTTTGGCGACAATCGTCGTCGTGGCTCCTATGGCTACCACCGATATTTCGCCAGTTTGCTCGGCATAGATATTCTCCTTTACGGGAGCCGTAACGGTCAGTTTATCTTCGGCGAGCGACACACGCCAGCCGTCGGGTTTGGTTATGGCGAATGACTCGACACCCTTCTGCGTGACGGCGACATGCTCGGTCGCACCGTATTTGAGAGTCAGCGATGTGTGATCGAAAAAGAAATTGACTTCCTGTGCCTTAGGAATCACGATTGTTTCGCCGTTGGCAAGCGTGAATATCACCTCATTATCATTCTGCTCGACCTCTTTGAAGAAAGAATCTCCGTCTTTGCCGTCGTTCCCGTTTTGTCCCACAGCCTTAATCGGATTACCGTTTGCATCCAGAATCGGTTTGCCGTCGATTTCCCAATAGCCGTCGGCGTTGATTGTGGGTGTCAGACCGTCTTTGCCGGGTTCTCCATCCTTGCCGGCAACGGGAATGGTTGCGCCTTTATCGTCGAGAATAAACGTTCCGTCCAACGTCCAGCAATAAACGCCATTGTCGTTCAGCGCAATACCTATTACCGGAGCATTCTTGCCAGGTTGTCCGTCCTTTCCGTCGCGAATCGTGATCCATGTTCCGTCGCTGAATTTGACCGTGTAGCTTCCGTCGCTTCCCTGCGAGCAGTCGGTGATGAACTTGTTCTGTTCCAGTGCCTCGACCAAGACTTTGAGCGAGGATATTTCCGATTTTATCGAAGCAATTTCCGACTTGATGTTTTCAATCTCCTGACGGAGTTCGGAGTCGTCGTACTTTTCGTTTGAGCAACTCCAAAGCATCGCGGTAAAACATGCGGCGAACAGCAATGGTGTAAGGATTTTTTTCATAACCTGCATTAAATATTTGAGTTAAACAATATACTCCGTTTGTTGCTGATGCGTCGGCAACAAACGGAGTATAAGCAGGTTATCAAAAAGAATATAAGACGTATCTGTCGGACGAACCTTACTTCGCTTTGATCGAGCACCAATTATCCCGTGGTTGCCAAATCACATCTCGTCAAGCAGGTCTTCTGGCTCGTCCCGTCCGTCGCGCCTTCCCAGTTTTACAACCAGTGGCAAAGAGTGCGATAGACTCCAATGGGACTTACAGCTGCAGGTACAGCTCCGGATTCTCACCGGTATTCCCTTTTAATTCCGGTCGGCAGTACGCCGACGGAAACTCAACTGTCGCAAAGGTAGTGTTTTTTCTTTTACAATTTACATTTTGTCTGGTTTATTTGACGGCGCAATGCTTATTTTATAGATAATTAGGATATTGTATTCTCAACTCAGGACGTGGACATGCCGTAAGCTATACCAACAGATAGATTCTCGCAGCCAAAAGAAAAATACACGAGTCGGTATATCTTTTCTTTTGGTAGGTCGTATTATTGGGGGATGTAAAATCACTTTACTTTACTATATTAGCCTATATATATGCTAATCTAAAGTAAAGTATATATGCAGGTATATTATTGCCTGCGTATATGAGGATGGATTCGCAGGGATGTGATGCTAATTGTCGACAGACAATATTTTTCTTTTGGCTGCAAAAATTCTTATCGCCGACAGAACCTATATGAGAGGATAGCCCCAAAAAAGAATATCCCAACAGAAATACTAATAAATGAAGTCGATGAAAGTAAGGAGTAACAAAAATTTATGCAATCTCGAATAAAATTACTTTTTGTTACGAATGTGTTACGATATACAGATTGTTAAGAGATAAGACACAGATATATAAATAGTTGCGATTTATTATATTATATCTTCCACATTTTCAGATTAGGACAGTGCGAAAAACACTTTCTAATATGTCGTTCTGACGGCATGGCCGCCGAACTCTGCAAATTTAGAATTTATTTTCCGAACGAACAACACCCGCGCAGGGTAATGCAAAAAACGGAATGACCCGTAAAAGGTCATTCCGTCATACGATAATACTATTTACGAAGCCGCTCGCAGACTATACGTTCGAGAGCGGCATACGGGATCAGATGTTTATATCCAGAATCTCGAACTTGATGACGCCCGCGGGAACCGTCACCTCCACCGTGTCGCCTTTCTTCTTGCCCAGCAGAGCTTTGGCGATGGGGGTGCCGATGGCCAGTTTGCCTTCGCGGAGGTTGGCTTCGTTCTCCGATACGATGGTATAGGTCACCTGCTTGTCGTTATTGTGGTTCAGCAGCGTCACCTTGCTCAGGATCTGCACTTTGCTCTTGTCGATCTTCGATTCGTCGATAACCCGTGCGTTGGTGAGCGTCTGCTCCAATTTGGCGATGCGCATCTCCAAAAGCCCCTGCGCTTCGCGCGCGGCATCGTACTCGGCGTTCTCCGACAAATCGCCCTTGTCGCGCGCCTCGGCGATGGCAGCCGAAATGGCGGGACGTTCCACCGAACGCATGTGGTTAAGCTCGTCCTTGAGCTTCTGCAATCCCTCCGCAGTCAGATAGATAATCTCTTGTGCCATAACTATAACAGTAAAAAAACCAGAATCCTGAGCCGCGGCGTGCACCATGAGATCAGAATTCCGAATTAATAAATAAGTTTCAATCTTCTGCTAACAAAGATAGATACAAATTTTCGAATTACCAATTTTTTTCGGGATTATATGTTTCGGGTTGCGGCATCGGATGAATGTTTGCGGCGTTTCGGAGCTGTATCTTTGCGGAATGCCGCGGGCGAATGCTAATTACAGTATCGGCGCGATGAGACGCGCGAAACCCTCGACGAGACGCACCGTAAAAGGTCTCGCCGCAATCCATCGGGCGGTGACGAGTTCCGACATGGCGGCGTCGGCGCGGAATTTCGATATGTAGTCGGCCGCGATTTCGCGGTCGTAGATGAAAGCCACGGCTTCGAAGTTGTATTCGAGGCTGCGGTAATCCATGTTGGCCGATCCCACGGCGGTGACGCCGTCGTCGACGACTATCGTTTTGGAGTGCAGGAATCCGTTGCGATAGCGATACACGGTTATTCCCGCCTCGACGCACTCCCTGACATAGGAGTCGGTGGCGAGCCCCGCCACGGCGACATCGGTCTTGATCGGAACGATCAACTCCACCTTCACGCCGCTCCTGGCGGCCGAACGTATCGCGTCGAGCAGCGTTTGCGGCGGCAGGAAATAGGGTGTGGATATGCGTATGTTGCGGCGTGCGGACGCTATCGCCTCGATAAAAGCCTGCGTGAGCGTCATGCGTGTCGGTCCCTGCTGCGCCCACGCTATCTGTATCGGCAGCGTGTCGATCGCGCCGTGAGGTTCGCGCGGAGCGAAATCGGTCGCCCGCGCCGTCGTGCGCCGCGCCGTTTTCATCCAGTCGGCGGCGAAGATGTCTTGCGCCTGCGCCACGGCGTCGCCCTCGATGCGTATGTGTTCGTCGCGCCAAAATCCCATCTTTCCGCCGTCGACATAGCGGCTGGCTATGTTTATTCCGCCCAGATAGGCCGTGCGGCCGTCGATTATTATGAGTTTGCGGTGGTTGCGGCGATGTACCGACGGGGTGAGATAGGGGAAACGCAGACGTCCGTAGGGGGCCGTCTCGATCCCCTCGCGGTGCATGTCGCGGAGTATGCGCCGCCCGAGCCGCCAAGAGCCCAATGCGTCGTATATTATACGTATGCGCACTCCCGCGCGCGCACGACGCATGAGTATGCCCGCTATGGCGCGGCCTACTCGATCGTCGTTTATGATGTAATATTCGATGTCAATTTCGCGGCGTGCGCGTTGCAGGTCGCGTATTATGGCGGCGAATGTGCGATCGGCGTTGTGGAGCGTGTCCACGCGGTTGCGCATGGCCAGGCGCGCTCCGCAGTTCGCCAGTATGCAGTTCTGAAGACGCGTGCGGTAGGGTGCGTCGTCTGCGACCGCGGGCGGCATGGCGCGGTCGGCTGTCAGAAGCAGCAGCAATGTGGCCGCGGGCGGCGATATGAGCATGAACGCGATCCAACCCCATGTCGATGCGGGGTTTCCACCGCGCACGACGATCATGATCGTTCCCGCGATGCTCCACAGAATATGTATTACGGTCCACAAGGTCATGTTCGCGCATTCGGACACAC
>CAUDHE010000038.1 GCA_958449275.1 uncultured Alistipes sp.
GTCGGCAATGGCCGACATGATGAGAATGACCCGAGAGCTCGAAGAGGCGCAAAGCAAGAAATGACATTTATTGCAGCTCTTTGGAGTCGCGCAGTTCGCCGCCGCCCCACCGCGGCGGACTGCTGACGCATTCACGCCGACGTCGGCGAACAGCAGAACCGAAAACCCGCTCGCGTCATCCAGCATTTACATTTGGGCCGCGGCCTGCGGGAGAACGCAACGATGCGAATGCCGTTGCGGGTCTCCGCGGGGGCGAGGCTGCACTATAGCACGCATGTATAATTATTGCGTTTTTTAATAAAATTTAAGTGTTACTCTTTTCACAATTCGAATTGTTTGACTAATTTTGTACCGTCGACAACAAGGGCTTGATCCGAATCGTGATCTCGGCCCTTAACTTGCAACGAGAAGTTTAACTCAAAATAAAGTAAAACTATGGCAAAGATTGATTTATCTAAGTACGGTATCACCGGCACTCCCGAGGTGGTTTACAACCCCTCTTACGACGAGCTCTTCCGCGAGGAGACCAAAGCGGGTCTCACGGGATTCGACAAGGGTGTGGTTACCGAAATGGGCGCCGTGAACGTTATGACCGGCGTTTACACCGGCCGTTCGCCCAAAGATAAGTTCTTCGTAATGGACGACACCACCCGCGACACCATTTGGTGGACCTCGGAGGAGTACAAGAACGACAATAAGCCCGTTTCGCAGGAGGCTTGGAATCAGTTGAAGGAGTTGGCAGGCAAGGAGCTTTCGAACAAGAAACTCTACGTGGTGGACACTTTCTGCGGTGCCAACGAGAACTCGCGTCTGAAGATCCGCTTCATCATGGAGGTGGCTTGGCAGGCACACTTCGTGAAGAACATGTTCATCCGTCCCACCGATGCCGAGCTGGAGACATACGGCGAGCCCGATTTCGTGGTTCTGAATGCTTCTAAGGCCAAGGTCGAGAACTACAAGGAGCTGGGACTCAACTCTGAGACCGCAGTCGTGTTCAACCTCACCGAGAAGATGCAGGTTATCATCAACACCTGGTACGGCGGCGAGATGAAGAAGGGTATGTTCTCATACATGAACTACCTGCTTCCGTTGAAGGGCATGGCTTCGATGCACTGCTCGGCCAACACCAACGAGAAGGGCGAGACCGCTATCTTCTTCGGTCTGTCGGGTACGGGTAAGACCACCCTTTCGACCGATCCCAAGCGTCAGCTCATCGGCGACGACGAGCACGGCTGGGACGACGACGGCGTATTCAACTTCGAGGGCGGATGCTATGCCAAGGTTATCAACCTCTCGCAGGAGAACGAGCCCGATATCTGGAACGCCATCCGTCGCAACGCTCTGTTGGAGAACGTTACCGTCGACGAGGCTACGGGCAAGATCGATTTCGCCGACAAGTCGGTGACCGAGAACACCCGCGTGTCGTACCCCATCTACCACATCGACAACATCGTCAAGCCCGTATCGAAGGCTCCCGCTGCCAAGAAGGTGATTTTCCTCTCGGCCGACGCTTTCGGCGTGCTGCCTCCCGTTTCGATCCTCACCCCCGAGCAGACCAAGTACTACTTCCTGTCGGGCTTCACCGCCAAATTGGCCGGTACCGAGCGCGGTATCACCGAGCCTACCCCGACTTTCTCGGCTTGCTTCGGCGCTGCGTTCCTGTCGCTCCACCCCACCAAGTACGGCGAGGAGCTGGTGAAGAAGATGCAGGCTTCGGGCGCTACCGCCTACCTCGTTAACACCGGTTGGAACGGCACCGGCAAGCGTATCTCGATCAAGGACACGCGCGGTATCATCGATGCCATCCTCGACGGTTCGATCGACAAGGCCGAGACCAAGCAGATCCCCATTTTCGATTTCAAGGTGCCTACGGCTCTGCCCGGCGTAGATCCCGCAATCCTGGATCCCCGCGATACCTATGCCGATGCATCGCAGTGGGACGAGAAAGCCAAGGATCTGGCAGGTCGTTTCATCAAGAACTTCTCGAAGTTCACGGGCAACGACGAGGGCAAGTCGCTCGTAGCGGCAGGTCCCGTATTGGAGTAATTTCCACAGACATAAAACCGAAAAGCAGCCTTTGCAGGGCTGCTTTTTCGGTTTTATGTTATTGGTCAGCGGTTCGCCGATGACCCAACCCATCCCTTGTTATTTTTATATTCGTAGTGCGGTCTACTCCTTATCAACAGCCGCCGAGGCAGAGGGAAAGGGACGTCGGCGGGATGAAAATATTATTGTTATTCGGATAACAATACGGAATAAGCATTATATTTGCATCGGAAAATAAACATTAAACACTAAAGTTATGGCTTACTTGACAAACGAAAAACTGACCATAGTCGGTGCCGCAGGCATGATCGGTTCGAATATGGCGCAAACGGCTCTCATGATGCGTCTTACGCCCAACATATGTCTCTACGATCCGTTCGCGCCCGCACTCGAGGGCGTGGCCGAGGAGTTGTTCCATTGCGGATTCGAGGGCGCCAACATCACTTTCACCTCCGACATAGCCGAGGCGTTCACCGATGCCAAGTATATAGTTTCGTCGGGCGGCGCAGCACGCAAGGCGGGTATGACGCGCGAGGATCTGCTCAAGGGCAACGCCCTGATCGCCGAGCAGCTCGGAAAGGATATCCGCACATATTGTCCCGACGTGAAGCACGTGGTGGTGATATTCAATCCCGCCGATATCACCGGTCTGATTACCCTCATATACTCGGGTCTGAAGCCCTCGCAGGTGACCACGCTGGCCGCGCTGGACAGCACGCGTCTGCGCAGCGAACTGGCGAAGTATTTCCGCATATCGCCCGACGATGTTCGCAACAGCCGCACATACGGAGGCCACGGCGAGCAGATGGCGGTATTCGCATCGACCACTACGGTGCAGGGCACGCCCCTCACCGAACTCATAGGCAGCAAGATTTCGCAGGAGGATTGGGACGCCTTGCGCGTGCGCGTCATCCAGGGCGGCAAGAACATCATCGATCTGCGCGGTCGTTCGTCGTTCCAGAGTCCGTCTTATCTGTCGATAGAGATGATCGCCGCGGCGATGGGCGGACCCGCTTTCCGCTGGCCCGCGGGTGTTTACGTGTCGACGCCCGAGTTCAACCGCATAATGATGGCGATGGAGACTTCGATCACCGCCGACGGTGTGTCGTACAAGGTGGTAGAGGGACTGCCCGAGGAGCACGAGGCTCTGAAGAAGAGCTACGAGCACCTATGCGCCATGCGCGACGAGGTGATTTCGCTGGGCGTGTTGCCTCCCGTCGAGAAGTGGAGCGAAATCAATCCGAACCTGAAGTAGGGAGTTTATTGACGAAAGGACGCTAAAATTTCGATATGGCTACGCGATATAGACAGTTCGCCGTCACCCCACGCGACGAACTGCAATTCGCTTTTCGCTCGATTGCATCCTCCGCCGTCAGCGAACAGCAAGTACGGCGACAATAAAACGAAAGCGGGCCGTCGGCAACATGGTCGACAGCCCGCTTTTTGTCAAAGCAAGAAATATTACTTCGCGAAACCCTTGCCTATGGCGAGGAAATCCTCGGCCTTGAGGGCTGCGCCGCCGATCAGACCGCCGTCCACATCCTCCTTGGCGAAGATCTCGGCAGCGTTCGAAGGCTTGCAGCTTCCGCCGTAAAGAATGGGGCACTCAGCGGCAGCCGCGCCGAACTTCTCGGCCAGCACCTTGCGGATGTAGGCATGAATCTCCTGCGCCTGCTCGGCGGTAGCGGTCTTGCCGGTACCGATGGCCCATACGGGCTCGTATGCTATCACGAGCGAGGCGAACTGCTCGGCGGTGAGGTTGTAAACCACCTCCTCGATCTGAGCCTTCACCACGTCGAAGTGCTTGCCTGCCTCGCGCTCCTCCAAGTTCTCGCCCACGCAGTAGATGGGCTTCAAACCGTTGGCATAAGCCTGCTCCATCTTTTTGTTGAGGGTCTCCGAAGTCTCGCCGTAGTACTGACGACGCTCCGAGTGGCCCAGAATCACGTACTCGCAACCGAGAGCGGCGATCATCGAAGCCGCAACCTCGCCCGTGTAGGCGCCCTTTGCCTCGGCGGCGCAGTTCTGCGCGCCTACGGCGATATCCGAACCCTTAACGGCCTCCACTACCTGCGAGAGATGAGTGAAAGGAGGGCACACGATGAAGTTCACGCACGAGCAAACCTCGCCGCGACCTGCGACCACATTCTTGGCCAGCTCCACGCCCTCGGCGGGCAGGGTGTTCATTTTCCAGTTTCCTGCAACAATTTTCTTTCTCATAATTTTCGGTAAATATTGACAATATTATATATCTCGTATTTTGTCGCAAAGATATTAACTATCTCTAAACTTTTCGATAACATTCTTATATAATTTTTGCATTTCATAACTTTTAATAGGATCACCGATCAATACGACGCGGTTCTTTCGATCCAATAAAAACGTGTGGAACAGTTTTTCATGCGGCAATGATTTATTGTTCCGTGAAAATAGGTTATCGGTATCAATATAAACCGGCCAGGGAAGATGATACAGATTCAAATATGTTATCACTTCGTCCTCTTTCGCTTCAGACGGTGCAAATATGAACAATATGTCGATATCATATTGCCGTATTTCATCCGTAAAGAACTTCCATCTCCACAACTCCGAAATCTCGCAAGAACTACAAGTCGAAGAATCATAATAAATTACGATTCTGCCATTATGACCCTCCGTGCTTATCGGCACGATTGTATCCCTACCGTTACATATACATATAGCTTCGTCGAGTCGAGGGATAACAATCGTCTGCCCCAAAAAATCATCGAATGAACGTGACAGCTTCGCGTTGTGCCCGCCGCATGAAGAAATAAATAGCATAAGAAATAAAACACCGACAATATGTCTCATAACAATAAATTTAAATTCGCATAAATATACACATTTTTTCGAATCGTTCAAAAGCCGAGCATGCTAATAATCAATATTTTTCCCATACTATCATTTTGTAATCAAATAAAAAATACATATATTTGCATAATACTTGAAATCAATATTAACAACTTATGAAAAGAACAAACACCACAAAAATTCGTATTGCATTGATTTGCTGCATGATACTCACACCTGCATTCAGTCATAAAATCTGTTCAAAGAGTGAGTTGTCAATGCAAAACATAGAAATACTAACAAACATAGAGAATGACAATGACACTAACAAGGGTTTGAAACTATGTATTTGCGCCGACATATACAGCCCCGATGGTAACTATGATTTTCGATATGTAAAAAAACATTGTCATGTAAAAACGGGCCTCGGATGCAAAGAAGAGTATCCGTGTTCGGGGCCGGGATTTATGTGGAGAAAATGCGGAGTTTATTAATTTAGGAAGGTAATTGCACATTTCAACACACCAAAAGTTAACCATTGCAATATAAAATCTTTACAGATATGAAATACAACAATACAATACTACGTGCAATAGCGGCATTGTCATTATGCGCGGCAAGTTGTTCGAGCTATGACGGCGATCTGAACATCCCCGAATACGATATGACTGCAAATACACAGCAAAAGAGTGTCGGCAACAATCTGTTCAAACCCCTGAGCGACGTTAAAAAGACCGATTTCCGTATCGAAGACGTTATAGACGATCTGAAAGAGGTGGAACTGAAAGTGCCTTCCGATATGGGTAATATCGGTAAAGTCGTTTTGGGACCCGACGGAGATATCTTCATAATGGGCGAAAATGCCGTGCACCGTTTTTCGCAAACGGGCGATTATGTGAGCAAGATCGGGCGCGCAGGCAGGAACGACGATGAATATTTCTCATTGCAGGATATTGCGATAAACGACATATCGAGAACCATACTCGTTCTCGACGCAATGAACAGAGTATTGTTCTTCAACTATGATTCCGGAGAGTTCGTAAAGTCGGTGAAACTCGACTGGAGAGGACGTAATTTGCGTTCTGACGCCATATTTCCCGATGAAAACACGGGCGGGTTTTATATTTTTTCGGCCAAGTTGATGAAAAAGGAGATAGAATTGAATCCATACTGCATCCATCGATTCAACGAAAAAGGGGTCAAGACGGCACAGGGATTGCCATGCAATGATTTCGTGCTGGACATGTGCCCCGTAACGCAGGGCTTCGGGAACAGATATCTCATAAATCCGCTCGGCCGCGAAAAGACGATATGGGAAACGAAATACGGTCAATTCAACGCATTGTACGGCGTGGATTTCGAAAAAAAGAGCTTGGAATCGAAACAAAGCTATGATGCCGACGGCGAATTGGATATTCATAATTTAACAATGTCCGATTCATATAAAATGGTCATGAATGTCACGGACACGAAAGATTACGTATCGTTCATCGCATGCGGACCCGAAGCGAAATCATACGGATATATATATTCCAAAGCTAACGGTAAAAACATTTGCCTTACGACTCCCGACGGATACGTTTTTCCCGTAAAATTTCAGACATCGGACGACGATTACTTTTACACTGTCTACGATCGCAAATCGACGGAAGGAATCGACGACAGGGCATGCCCCGTTTCGAAATATATAACCGACCGCTACGGCGTTATTCCTCAAGGCGGAAATCCGCTTCTGGTGGGTGTGAAATTCAATTTCGACTCATTGTAAATTAAAACGCGGCAGGATAAGATACGGCAATAGCGGCCCAAATCTTCTCAAGAGAGAATTTAAGGTGGGACGCAAACGCGGGCTACGGGCGCCGAACGATCGACGGATTTGATATTGCGACGGTTAAGATTCGGGACATCGAACGTATAATTGTCATAAAAACCGATGTGCGGAAAATATGAATTTCCGCACATCGGTTTTTATGGTTTTGCAGGGCTGCAAAGCGGGTTACTCCTCGCACCAGCGCTTTACCTCCTCGGGCGAAGGAGCCTTCAGCCCCAGCTTGTTCTTCTTGTTGAAGCCGCAGAGGTCATTGAAGAATTTGCCCGCCGAGAGCTTCTTCAGCGAGTCGACCGTAATGTATCCCATCTTCTGCATCACGGGCACCCATTCGGCGGGGATGCCGATGGCGGTATACTTCTCCTCGTCGTCGGCCACGACCTTCTTTTCGGGGCGCATGGTGGGGAAGAACAACACATCCTGAATCGACGGCTGATTGGTCATGAACATCGTCAGACGGTCGATACCTATACCCATGCCCGAGCACGACGGCATGCCGTACTCCAGCGCACGGACGAAATCCATGTCGATGAACATCGCCTCGTCATCGCCCTTCTCCGACAGACGCAACTGCTCCTGAAAACGCGCCAACTGGTCGATGGGGTCGTTCAACTCCGAATAGGCGTTGCACAACTCCTTGCCGTTCACGAAAAGCTCGAAACGCTCCGTCAGATCGGCATTGTCGCGGTGACGCTTGCACAGAGGCGACATCTCGCGCGGATAGTCGCACACGAAAGTGGGCTGTATAAGCTCCTCCTCGCAATATTGACCGAATATTGCATCGATCAACTTGCCTTTACCCATCGTCTCGTCGGTCTCCACGCCCAAACGCGCACAGGCCTCGCGGAGCTGCTCCTCGCTCTGTCCCGTTATGTCGTATCCCGTCTTTTCGAGTATCGCATCGGTCATCGTAATACGGCGGAAAGGCGCCTTGAACGATATTGCACGGTCGCCTATGGTAAGTTCGGTAGTGCCGTTTGTGGCCATCGCCACACGCTCCAGCATCTGCTCGGTGAACTCCATCATCCACTTGTAGTCCTTATAGGCCACGTAGATCTCCATGCAGGTGAACTCGGGGTTGTGGGTACGGTCCATACCCTCGTTGCGGAAGTTCTTGCCGAACTCGTACACACCGTCGAAACCGCCCACGATCAGGCGTTTGAGGTACAACTCGCTTGCTATTCGCATGTAGAAATCCATGTCGAGCGCATTGTGGTGCGTGATGAACGGACGCGCCGACGCGCCGCCGGGGATGGGTTGCAACATGGGGGTCTCCACTTCGACGTAACCGCGCTCGTTGAAAAACTCGCGCATGGCGGTCATGATTTTGGCACGCTTCACGAACACCTCGCGCACCTGGGGATTGACGGCCAAATCGACATAACGCTGGCGGTAACGCACCTCGGGGTCGGTCAGGGCGTCGAACTGCTTGCCGTCCTTCTCCTTCACGATGGGCAGGGGACGGACCGACTTCGATATGACAGTCAGGCGGCGGCAGTGCACCGACTTTTCGCCCGTGTTGGTGATGAATCCGAATCCCTCGACGCCCACGAAGTCGCCTATGTCGAGCAACTTCTTGAATACGGTGTTGTAGAGCGTCGGATCGCCCTCGGGACATATGTCGTCACGACGTATATATACCTGAATGCGGCCCGTGTGGTCCTGCAACTCGAAGAACGACGCGCTGCCCATTATTCGGCGGCTCATGATTCGGCCCGCAATGCGGACATCGGCAAATTTATCGGTCGTCTCGGGCGTGAGGCCTTCGATTATGGCAGTCGCCGTGGCGGTAACATCGTATCGGGCCGCGGGATACGGTTCGATTCCCAATTCGCGCAGAGCGCCGAGAGATCGGCGGCGCAACTGTTCCTGTTCGCTGAGTTCCAAGCTCATGATATTTCGTTTTTGATTATTTCGCTTTTGCTCGCAAAGTTAATAATTTATACGGTTATCCGCAAGCGCAAACACGTTTTCGGACAGCGGCGCGCGATCCGAAAATTTCCCCGCCTATACGTTTCATACATGTCATCCGCCAATGCTTTCCTGCGGTTCAGACGGGAGACGGCACGTTCGGAAGGCGGAAAAAAAGCGGAACATGAGTAAATAAAAGGGCGAAAAGTCGAAAAAAAACGAGAGCGAATGATAAAAAAACACTACTTTGTGATGCAAAGTATAATTTTTGTGCTTATATTTGCATCGGAAAAATATTAAACCGCACTAAAATATCTTGCATTATGAAAGAGACGATCAACGTGAACATCGCGCAACAAGCCTTCACGATGGATGTGGATGCCTACTCTGCGCTCACCGCCTACCTCGACGACATATCGTGCCGCCTGCCCGAGTCGGACACCGAGACGCTTTCCGACATCGAGAGTCGCGTAGCCGAGATATTCCGCGAGCGGGTGCCGTCGCCCATGATGGTTATCACTTACGGCGTGGTACGCGACACCATGTCGCAGCTCGGAAGTCCCGAGAACTTCGGTACGGCCAATCGCCCGAAACAGGAGCGCACGGCAGACGAGAGTCCGCTCCGCAAAAAATTGTACCGCTCGCGCACCGAACGTTCGATAGCGGGAGTATGCGGCGGTATAGCCGCCAATTTCGACATCGACCCGACACTGGTGCGCGTGCTGTTCATCGTAGGATTCTTCGCGGGATTCTCTACCCTCATTCTCTACCTGATACTGTGGCTCGTCCTCTCGGAGGAGCCTGCGAAAACCATAAATTTGAAATAACAACATAAACCGAGGAAAAGTTATGAACGAAGAAAATGTAAAGGTTCAGATGCGCAAAGGCATCCTCGAATATTGCATCCTCGCAATATTGTCGCGGGAAGACTCTTATGCGCCGAAGATCATCGCCGAGCTGAAGCAGGCGCAGATGATCGTTGTGGAAGGGACGCTCTATCCGATCCTCACCCGACAAAAGAACGCGGGTCTGCTGACCTATCGTTGGGAGGAGTCGCCTCAGGGTCCGCCGCGCAAGTACTACATGCTCACCGAAGCGGGCCGTCGGCAACTCTCGCTTCTGGACGAGGCATGGGACGAAATGGTGGAACAGATCAGAGTGATACGCCACGGCAAGGCGGCTCACGAACAGCCGCAGCAGGCCGCAGGATTCGAAATAGACGCCGACCCCGACCACGCAATGGAGTAATTAACATGTAAATATCGGAACATTATGAATAATTCGGTTATAAAATTTACGACAATGTGCGCCGCGGCAATGATTTCGGCATCGGCTTTCGCGGCAGGCATAAATCTCAACGGCAACGGCAAGATCATAACCCGCACCCAATCGATCGCGGCCTACGACGGAATCAAGGCGAGCCGCGCCATACGCGTGGTGGTCGACGACCGCACCGATGGCGATGCGATCATCAAGGCCGACGACAATGTCATGCAGTATGTGGTGGTCGAGAACGACGGCGGCACGTTGCGTGTCGGCTTCGACAAACGCGTCAACGGCGTATCGAATATCAACGTCGAGGTACATGTGCCCTATTGCGCCCGCCTCAATTCGCTGGATGCGTCGAGCGCGGCGAAAATCGAGGTGCGAACGCCCATAAAAAATGACAAGCTGTCGGTCGATGCAAGTTCGGCCGCGCATATCAATTTCGTCAAGGCCGACGTAACGCGCTGCGAAATCGAGGTCAGCTCGGCCGCGACGGTGACGGGAGCCGTCAAGACCGACGATTGCTCGATAGACACGAGCAGCGCCTCGAAAGCCGAAGTGGCCATGCTGGCCGTGACATGCACCGTCGAGACGAGTTCGGCTTCGAAAGTGACGCTCAGCGGCGAGGCGGGCGCCATCTCGCTCGATGCGAGTTCGGCCTCGAAAATCGACGCAGGCAGCCTGACGGCCATAAACGCCTCGGCCGACGTGTCGTCGGGCGCCAACATCACGGTAAACAGCTCCGACAAACTCGACGCCCGAGCTTCGTCGGGCGGTTCGATACGATACAAAGGCTCGTCGACGCTCTCGTCGACCTCGAAAGCTTCGAGCGGCGGCAGCATACGTCAATACTAATTCCGCAAAATACGAAACGAATATGAACGAAATAAAGAAATGCAGCATCGCGGGAGTCTCGTTCACGCTGGAAAGCGACGCCTACGACGTGTTGAACACCTATGTGGATTCGTTGAAAGAGACATATAAGGACGATCCCGACGGCGAAGAGATCATCGCCGACATCGAAGCGCGCATAGCCGAACTTATTCTCTCGGCGCAACGCTCCGAATCGATCATCTGCCGACCGCTGATCGATAACATAATCAAACAATTGGGTTCGGCATCGCAGATCGACGAAGTGCACAGCGAACAGACGCGTCACGCCGAGACGATCGACCGCAAAGGCAATCCGCGCATTCCGCGCCGTCTTTACCGCGACATGGAAAACGGCAAGCTGGGCGGCGTGTGCGCCGGTCTGGCCAACTATTTCGACACCGATCCCACGTGGATGCGCCTGGCCGTATTCGCCCCGTTGTTCGTGTGGGTGTTCGGCTCGATAGGCATCCTGCACTGGATACGGCCTTTCACGAGCAACATATTCATACTGTTCGTGCTGGGATACATCATCATGTGGTTTGCGGTGCCCCTCGCCTCGTCGGCACGCCAGAAGCTGGAGATGAAAGGCGAACGCATCACGGCCCGCAGCATAAGGGAGGCGACGCAGGATACGCAATACGCCGCCGCGGAGCCCGAGCGCACGCTCATCGCCAAGATCGTATGCGTGCTGGGCAACATACTGCTCATACTGCTGAAGATATTCGCCGCATTCATACTGGTGGGCCTGGTGCTCGGGGCGAGCGTGCTTGGTCTGATGATGGTCAGCTGCCTGCCCATGTTCGCCCTCGACTTCTTCACGGGACTGATGCTGCTCGCATTCCTGCTGGTGCTCATCATACCGATCGTGGTGCTGATCTATCTGTCGATCCAGTTGCTCATCTCGCGCCGCCCGAACGGTCGGGTCCTGCTCGGGATGCTGCTGGTGTGGGTAGCGCTGCTGGTGACCATGACCATCTCGGCCGTGAAGTCGCCCGTAAGCTTCGAGCGTCAGATAAGCAACGCTTTCAGCTCGGTGTTCGACAACGACAGCAAGGTGCTCTACGACGAATTCACCGAGGAGGAGATCGACGATTTCCGCGACAGACTCGACAACCAAAGCACCGCCATGTTCACCAACGGCAGCCTGACGTTCTCGGTGTCGGGCGACGACCGAAAGGTGGAGAATTTTTCGAAACGCGTGCAGATCGGCCCCGACGGCATAAAGGTTTCCGACGGCGAGGGCAACGAAATGACCATCGATGCCGACGGCGTGAGAATCAACGACAAAACCACCGACAACAGCATGTCGTTCTCGTTCGGCGGCGTGAAAGTCTCGATCAACAATCCGACTCGCACGACTGCCAACGAATCGGAGGCTCCCGCGGCAGAGAGTGTCCCCGCCCCCGAAAACGCACAAGAATAACCCTATCATAAGCAACTCTGTCGAGAGGCTGCCCGCACTGTTTCGGACAGCCTCTTTTTCGTGCTGTCATATCGTACGCACCGCCGAACACGCACCGCCGCATCCGCGGGACGAGAATCCTGCGCCAAATGTCATCGCACGAAAAATTCCGTTGCCTGTAATTAGGAATTACAAACAACGGAATCGCGCGTAGCAAGCCGATCGGTAACGTACGGCTATTGCAGCGTTATGGGCCTGTAGCGGGGAACGAAAGCTTTCATGGCCGCCCAGCTCACGAGATAAGCTACGGCACAGAACGAGAATGCCATCATGTAGCCCGCCTCGATACCGTGGTAGCCGAGGAATGCGAGGTCGGTCTCGGCGGCATAGTCGAAGAGGCTGCCCGCGCCCGTCTGTATGCCGAACGAACCTATGCCGCCGGCCATTCCGCCTATACCCGTGATGGTGGCTATCATCGATTTGGGGAACATGTCGCCCACGGTCGAGAATATGTTGGCCGACCACGACTGGTGCGCAGCGCCCGCTATACCCACTATGATTACGGGGAACCAGTAAGAGTATCCCGCCAAAGGCTGCGCCAGCAGCGCCAGCAGCGGGAAGAACGCGAAGATGAGCATGGCGCGCATACGGCCCGCATAAGGATTCATCTTACGGCGTTCGATGAATATGGTGGGCAGATACCCGCCGAACAGCGACACCATGACTATAAGGTAGAGCACGCCCAGTGCCAGCTGAAACTCGATGCTGGTCGATGCCATTCCGCACGCGTTCTTCAGATACGACGGCATCCAGAACAGATAGAACCACCACACTCCGTCGGCGATGGCTTTGCCCGATATGAATGCCCAAGTCTGACGGTAACCGAAGCAGCGCCACAACGACACCTTCGGCGCGGCGGCAGCCTCGGCAGCCGCTTTCTCGGCCTCGGCGCGCTCCTGCTCGGTATCGGAATTGATGTAGGCCAGCTCGGCGGCATTCACGGCGGGATTGCGGTCGGGTTTCTTATAAAGGAACTGCCAGAATCCCATCCATACGAATCCCAAGGCGCCGATAATGATGAACGACGCCTCCCAACCGAAGCGCGCGGCGAGGGTCGGGATGGCGAAAGGAGCTATGAGGGCACCGATCGTGGACCCCGCATTGAATATGCTGGTGGCATAGGCGCGGTCCTTCTTGGGAAAATACTCTGCGGTAGCCTTGATCGCTGCGGGGAAGTTACCCGCCTCGCCTATGGCCAGCACGCAGCGGGCCATTATGAACAGGGTGAGCGACACCAAGGCGATCTTCGAAATAAGATCGGCGTTCTCGACCACCGCACGCAAGGCGGCGGCATCGGGCAGTCCGACGATGTGTTCGGTAGCCACGCCGCACAGAGCGTGGAGGCATGCGCCCGCCGACCATATGCCGATGCTCCACATGTAGCCGCGTTTGGTGTCGAGCTTGTCGACGATGCGACCCGCGAAGAGCATGGCGACGGCATACACGAGCGAGAAGATGCCCGTCACCCAGCCGTAATGCTGGTTGGTCCAGTGAAATTCGGGACGGATGAAATCCTCCCACGTGAGCGAGAGAACCTGACGGTCGAGGTAATTCACGGTCGTCGCGAAGAAGAGCAGACCGCAGATCACCCAACGGTAGGATGTCATTTTCTGATTGGGTTGAGTCATAGGTAGTTTTTTTGTGTTGGTTTCTTAAATTAAAGGTCATGCGGTCGGGACGGGTTCGGTACTGCACATCGCGAGTCGCGGCCTGCGGAGCGAACGATAGCGAGCCTCCGCGGGGCAGAGGCTGCGGCTCGCGCGGCTCCGGGGAGCCGCAAAATACAGTGCAGTCCCGAAACGGAGCCGTTATCCCGTTATCCGCGGGCGCGGGCTATGATATCGAGCACGCGGCGGCACTTGTCGCTCACGGCCTGCCAGTCGCCTGCCGCGACGGTCTCTTTCGGGAAGAGCTTCGAGCCCATACCCACCACCGTCACACCCGCCTTGAACCATGCGGTGAGGTTCTCCTCCTCGGGCTCCACGGCTCCCGTGGCCATGAGCATCGACCACGGCATGGGCGCCTTTATGTTCTTCACGAACGAGGGTCCCCCGACATTTCCCGCGGGGAATATCTTGGTAAGGTCGCACCCTGCCTCCTGAGCGAAGCCGATCTCCGAAACCGATCCGCACCCGGGGGTGTAAGGGATACAGCGGCGGTTGCACACCTTGGCCACGTCGGGGTTGAACAGCGGGCCGACGATGAACGCCGCGCCGAGCTGGATGTAGAGCGCGGCCGTGGGGGCGTCGACGACGCTGCCCGCGCCGAGTATCATTTCGGGACACTCCGCAGCGGCCCAGCGATTCAGCTCGCCGAAGATCTCGTGGGCGAAGTCGCCGCGGTTGGTGAACTCGAAAGCACGCACTCCGCCGTCGTAGCACGCCTTGAGCACCCGTTTCGAGATCTCGACGTCGGCATTGTAGAACACGGGAACCATACCCGTACGTTCCATGGTCGCAAGGACCTCTATCTTTGAAAATCTTGACATTTGTTGTTCGGTATTATGGTTATCTTGTCGAATATGCGACTCTTCGGAGTCGCGCGGGCCGCAGCCTCGGCGCGCGGAGGCCCGCAACGGCATTCGCATCGTTGCGTTCTCCGCAGGCTGCCGCCCGAGGTCGGGCAGGAAGAACGAACTTATCTGGCCACGCGGCCCGAGCCGTCGCCCTTCATGAGGGTCTCCACCTCGGCGACGCTCACCGCGTTGAAATCGCCGTATATGGTGTGCTTGAGGCACGAGGCGGCCACGGCGAATTCGAGCGCACGGCGGTCGTCGCCTTCGAAGTTGCGCAGACCGTAGATGAGTCCGCCCATGAACGAATCGCCCCCGCCCACGCGGTCGACTATGTGGGTTATGTCGTAACGCGGCGACTCGTAGAGCGTCTCGCCGTCGTATAGCACTCCGCCCCAGGTGTTGTGGTCGGCGTTGATCGAGCCTCGCAGGGTTATCACCACCTTCTTCGCCCGCGGGAATCGGGCCATGAGCTGCGCGCACACGCTGCGGAACGATGCGGCGTCGACCTTGCCCGCCGTGGCGGCGGCATCGAATCCTTCGGGTTTTATACCGAACACCTTCTCGGCATCCTCCTCGTTGCCGAGGATCACATCGCAGCACTCCGTAAGCTCGGGCATCACCTCGGCCGCGGTCTTGCCGTATTTCCACAGATTTTTGCGGTAGTTGAGGTCGCACGACACCGTGACGCCGAGTCGGTTGGCGGCGCGGCACGCGTCGAGACAAACCTCGGCGGCCGAGGCGCTTATGGCGGGGGTTATGCCCGTCCAGTGGAACCAGTCGGCGCCTTCGAACACCTTGTCCCAGTCGATCATACCACGCTCGACGGTCGAAATCGACGAGTGGGCGCGGTCGTAAACCACCTTGCTCGGGCGCGCCACGGCTCCCGTTTCGAGGAAGTAGATACCGAGGCGGTCGCCTCCGTAGACGATGTTGTCGACGCCAACGCCGTAACGGCGCAGTTCGCCCACGCATGCCGCGGCGATGTCGTTCCGAGGCAGACGCGTGACGAAGTCGACCCGCTCGCCGTAGTTGGCCAGCGAGACGGCCACATTCGCTTCTCCGCCGCCGAAGGTCGCGTTGAGCGTGCGGGCCTGCGAAAATCTGAGATGATCGGGCGTCGCCAGACGCAGCATGATCTCTCCGAATGTTACAATTTTACTCATAATGCGTTTTGTGAATTTTTCAGTTGGTCGGAAACCGACACAAAACTATAAAAAAAACTCGAGAAAACGAAGTTCGCCCCGACGTGTCTCGACGGGCATTGCCGATTTTTGCCTATATTTGCAATGCGGAGCATTTTCCGTTGATTACTCTAACCTGTAAACATTTGAACTATGAGAAGATTTACGATGCGTCTGTCGGCGGCGATGCTGTGCGTCACGGTCATTGCGGCCTGCGGCGAACCCGAGTCCGACGCGCGGTGGCGAATGTGGTACGACGAGCCTGCCGAGGCCTTCATCGAGGCGTTGGGGATGGGTAACGGACGCATGGGCGCGACGATATACGGCGGAGTGGAACGCGACCGCATAGACCTCAACGAACTGACCCTGTGGTCGGGCGAGCCGGTGAATCGCGGCATCGACCCCACGGCCGCGACCGAAGGTCTGGCACCCGTGCGCGAGGCCCTCTCACGCGAGGACTACCGCGAGGCCGACCGCCTGCAACGGCGTCTGCAAGGCAAGTTTTCGCAAAGCTACTCGCCGCTGGGCGGTCTTACGCTCGACTTCGGCGAGGGCGCCGAGGCTGCCGAATACAGACGCGAGCTGGATATAAGCCGCGCCGTGTCGCGGGTGAATTACGTGCGCGACGGCGTGGGGTTCTCGCGCGAATACTTCGTATCGGCGCCCGACAAGGTGATGGCCGTGCGTCTGCACGGCGCCCGACGCGGAGCGTTGAACTGCAAGATAGGTTTCGACAGCCGCCTGCGTTTCGAGGCGACGGCTGCCGACGGCATGATATCGGTCGACGGCTACGCACCCTACGACATCGCGCGCGACCGCACGATTTCGTGGGATGAAAACCGAGGTACGCACTTCATGACTCTGATCAAGGTCGCGTCGGCCGACGGCGAGGTGAGGTGCGAGGGCGGCAAAATCGTACTCGACGGCTGTACCGACGCGGTGCTGCTCGTAACCGTGGCCACCAGCTTCAACGGATTCGACAAGGATCCCGCGAAGGAGGGACGCGACTACCGCGCCCTGGCCGCCGAGCAGATGTCTGCGGCCGAGAAGCTGAGTTACAAATCGCTGCGCAAGCGTCATACCGACGACTTCGCATCGTATTTCGATCGCGTCGACGTGCAGTTGGGCGACCGCACTCCCGTGGCCGAAGCTCCCACCGACGACCGTTTGAAAGCACTCTCGGCGGGCGGCGAGGACAACAATCTGGAGATGCTGTATTTCCAGTTCGCCCGTTACCTGATGATCTCAGCCTCGCGCACCGAAGGTGTTCCGATGAACCTTCAGGGGTTGTGGAACGACATGCTGCTGCCGCCGTGGAACAGCAACTATACGGTTAATATCAACACCGAGGAGAACTATTGGCCCGCCGAAGTGCTCAACCTCTCGGAGTTGCATGAGCCGTTGTTGGGCTTTATCGGCAACCTCGCGCAAACGGGCCGTCATTCGGCACGCAACTACTACGACTGCGGAGGATGGGTGACCTGCCACAACTCCGACATCTGGGCCATGTCGAATCCCGTAGGCGAATTTACGGGCGATCCGTCGTGGGCCAACTGGCCGATGGGCGGCGCATGGCTCAGCACGCATCTGTGGGAGCACTATCTGTTCACGCTCGACCGCGATTACCTCGCCGAGCGCGCCTATCCGCTGCTCAAGGGCGCGGCCGAATTCTGTCTCGACTGGTTGGTCGAGGACAAGCAAGGCTATCTGGTGACCTCACCCGCCACCTCGCCCGAGAACTACTTCTTCACGCCCGACGGTTACGCGGGAACGACCTCTTACGGCGCGACGGCCGATCTGGCCATCATCCGCGAGTGTCTGTCGGCCACTGCCGCAGCTGCCGCTGAGCTGAATGCCGACGCCGAGTTGCGGGCGAAGATCGCCGCGGCGTCGGATAGGATCTATCCCTACCAAATCGGCCGCAAAGGCAATCTTCAGGAGTGGTATTACGACTGGGAAGATCCCGAGCCGCGTCACCGCCACCAGTCGCACCTGATAGGTCTCTACCCGGGGCACCACATATCGCCCGAGGCGACACCTGAGCTGGCCGCCGCGAGCGCACGTTCGCTCGAACTGCGCGGCGACAAGGCCACGGGTTGGTCGACGGGATGGCGCGTGAATCTTTGGGCACGTCTTTTGGACGGCGACCACGCATACCGCATCTACCGCATGCTGCTCACCTACGTAAACGACAAGGATGCCCGCGGCGGCGGAACCTACCCGAATCTTCTCGACGCCCATCCGCCTTTCCAGATCGACGGCAACTTCGGCGGAGCGTCGGGCGTGGCCGAAATGCTGATACAGTCGCAGCGCGGCCGTATCGATCTGCTTCCCGCCCTGCCGCAAGCCTGGAGCGACGGCAGTTACCGAGGATTGCGGGCCCGCGGCGGCTTCGAAGTGGCTTTGGAATGGCGCGACGGACGAATCGTGTCGGGCAAGATCCTTTCGTCGGCGGGCGAGAGATGCGCGGTGCGCAGCCGCACGCCCATCGAAGTGAAGGGTACCAAGGCAGAGATTCGCCGCGACGGCGACCTGTACACGGCAGAGTTCCCGACGCGGAAAGGCGGCGTATACCGCATAATCGGAGCCGCCGAGTAGCCGCGCACGGCCGTCAGTCGGGATATCTGCCGTTTTCGGGTTCGTCTCGAATGTTCAGTATCGGCAAGAAGCGGGCGAGTTTGCTTTTGCCCCCGCTTATTCATACCTTTGCGAACGTTGATTTATTTTATGGATATGAAAAGATTACTTTCGTTTTTCGTCACGGCCGTTGCATTCATGGCGGTCTTGTCGTTTTCGGCCTGCAAAAAGGAGTTCGAAAACGATTATTTGGATCAGGTGCAGGGCAAATGGTCGGTCATAAGCGTTACGCCCCAAAATCCCGAGGGAGCCTACATCGTGGAGGGTGACAAGATAGACATAAAGAGCGACATGACCTATTCGCTCGGCAGCAGCCACTGGGAACCGTTCTTCACGGACAAGGTATGGTCGTTGAGCTTCATCCCGCAAGAGAGCGCCACCTATCTCTATCTGTTCGGCACCAACAACGAAAAGCAATACGTCCTGCTCGTAGGCCGCATAGCCGCCATGACGCAGAACAACATGTACATCGAGTACAAGGACGAAAAGGGATCCTACTATCGCTACAACTTCATGCGCGAAAGCGATTCGGAGTAGCCGAGCCCCCTAAACGCGAAAACGCCCCGCAGGAATCGATTCCTGCGGGGCGTTTTCGCAAGCGGCGATCCGCATCAATAGGCAGCCAGTCTGGCAAGCGTCTTCTTCGCCTCGTCCTTCACCGCCGCCGAGGCATCTTCGGCAGCGATTCGGCGCGCAGCCTCCTCGATGAGAGGACGTTGGTACGACAGTACGAACCATCCCAGAGCCTCCACGACGGCTATGCGCAACTCCTCGTCCTGCGACGCGGCCTGCGCGAAGCGGCTGAGTTGCGGCACCGCACGGTGGTAGTGGTAGTTGCGGAACGATTTTATCTCCGAGAGTCGGCGTTTCTGCGGATTGTCGACATTGAAGATATATTCGATGTCCCGCCGTAACGACTTCTCGTTGCGGTCCACGCGTTCGAGATAAGCGGTTCGGTTGCTCTCGCCGAACGCCGCTTCGGGTTGCGCGGCGAAACGACGTTCGATCTCGGCTTTTGTCTTGTCGGGATCGAGCAGCGCGAGGGCGTCGGAGGTGTGGTAGGTGACGCGATTCGATATGTAGGCGTTAACCAACGCCTCGATATCGGCGGCGATCAACGCGTCGTCGCCGCAGCGTCCCACGTAGTTCGCAGCCATGCGGCGCACCAGTTCGTAGTCGTCTTTCATGGCGAGAGGCAGCAATTCGACAAATTCGGGGGCATGCTTGGTGCTGAGCAGCTTCAGGCACTCCATGCGCACCGTGCCGTAGGACGACGAACGGAACGTGTCGACCAGCAGCGGCACGATGTCGCGGTAACGGTTCTCGCTCAGGCAACGCAGCGCGAAAGCCTGAATGTCGGGATATTCGCTCTTGCGCAAGGTGTTGAGCCAGTACTTGTCGTCGTCGGCATGCAGAGTCATGGCCTCGTTGAAACCCTTGACACCCTCGACATTCTCGAAACGCAGCGTGGGGTCGCCTATGATGTGGCTCTCCAGATAGAATGTGCCCCGCGCCCACTGCCCTATGCGCACGCCGCAGGCCAGCAATCCCATGTAACGGTCGGGCCATTTGTCTTGCAGGCTGTTCACGCTGTTGGCCATGGTGACGACGGTCTTGCCGCGACCGAATATGTAGGCGCCCGCGACATACTCGTCCAAATGGAACGAACCGTTGAAACATGCGTCGAACATCACGAAACGGGCCGAGGGCTTAGCTTCGTAGATGTCGGTCAGGTCGATGTCCAATTCGCGGTTGAAGAGCGAGTCGGCCATGCGAGTCGAATCCGACAGATCGAACCAACTGCGCGGCACGTCGAGCGAACTCATGTAATCGGCGATGCGCTTCTCGGCATTGTCGTACCCCACGGTCTTGCTGCGCAGATAACGTTTCACGTTGGCTATCGACGCACGAACATCGGACACATCCTGATAGCCGTTGATGTATTGCGTGTCGGGCGCTCCGTGATGGTGGCAGACGGCTATGTCGAGAGTCTCGTCCTGAAGGTGCTGCAACAGATAACGTTTCATCGGAAAGCGCGTCTCGAATGTGCAGGCGGCTATACGATGACCGCTCCGCCGCATCGAGGGAAGCTGCTCGCGCAGCGCAACCTGCTCGCCCGCCCAAGCGTCGTAAGCCTCGGAATTGTAGCCGTGGCCGCAGAACACGAACATATTGTCGAGACGGTTGACCGCCCCGTGTTCGGCAGCCGCCTTGCGGAGATAGGCCGCCAGTTCCTCGTATTTGTCGACGCCTTCGCGCACGAGGGGTTTTATGCGGGCCGAATAGATGTCGGAACGGATGTGATGCGCCGAATCGTGACGGAGCGAATAATAGAAGTAGAGCGGGTTATCGGCATCGCGGCGGATGAAGTCGAACTTCAGATCGAAATCGTCGTAGAAACGGTCCGACGGGATCGACGACTTTTTCCAGTCGGCGGCTTGGTTCATCTTGAACGCCGACGACAGATGCTGGGCGTCGCGCAGCATGGCTACGGGCACGTCGCCGATGAACACCACGCCCTCCAGAGGCATCCGCTTGTCGGCGGCGAGGGCGAGTATTCGCTCGCGTATGGGTTCGGGCGACTGCCAGTCGTCGCAGATGATGTAGGTAGCCAATCCGTCGGCCTGCACGGCGTCGCGATATTCGGCCACCGCCTCGCGGCATCGGTCGTAGCTGGCGCGGTCGATGAACACGGCGAACGACGTGGGCGTCTTGACCGACGGCGCGATCTCCGTCGGTTCGGCATATGCGGTCGCCGCGGCGACCGCGAAAAGCAGGGTGAATAACTTTTTCATTATCGCATTACTTTAATCTGTTTATCGTTTGGCGTACCTCGGCTGCCAGCTCCTTGTTCGACGTGCGCAACGCGCGACACGCCTCGACTATTTCATCTTTACGCACCGAAAGAGTGAACCAACCCAAAGCCTCGGCCGTCATGATACGGAGGTCGTCGGGCTGCGACTCGTCCCGCAAAAGCGCGATGAGCTGCGGTACGTATTCGTGATAGGTGTTGTTGCGCACCGAGCGTATGGCGGCGGTACGACGGGCGTCGGGCGTCGAGGCATCGAAGAGCTGCGTCATGTCTCTGTGTTTCATCTTCTGCATCGAGGCGACCGATTCGTACAGCGTATCGAGAGCGTCGCTGCGGTCGGTCGGATAATCCGAACCCTCAATCGCGGCCTTGCAGGCCGCCAGCGCCTGCTCCTCGGGAGCGAGTTGCAAGGCTTTGGCGAGACTGTAAGCCACGCGCTGCGACTCGGGATAGTTCACCGTCACGTCGGCCGCCTTGTCGATCAACTCGGGCGCGCCGAGCATCCAGGCATACGTGGCGGCATTGCGGCGCACCACCTCGTAACTGTCGTAGAGAGCTTCGCCAACCGCCTCGACGAACTCGGGGCAGAAACCGTGGCGTGCGAGGAGCTTCAGGCACTCCATGCGAGTGGTGGCGTAGGGGCATTCGCGGTATTCGGCGAGCAGTTCGGATGCCGAGAGCAGGCCTCCGTCGGCCAGCATGCGCAGCGCGAGGCTCCGCACGTCGGCGTTGTCGGCCTTCGAAAGTTCGCGCCAGTAGGCGGCGTTGCGGACGGCGGACGCCTTGTCGGCCGTATCGCATCGGCGGGTCACCATCGCGACGGCGAGATCGAGATCGTCTATTGAGGCGAAACGGAACGTCGGATCGCCTATGATGTGCCCCTCGAGGGTAGCTATCAGACGGTTGTACTGGCCTATGCGCACGCCGTGCGAGATGAGTCCCAGCATTTCGTAGGTCCAGCGGTCCTGCAACACGTTCACCGTGTTGCCCTGCGCCACGACGGTGCGGCCGTCGGAGAATATGTAGCTGCCCGCGATGTAACCCGCACGGTGGAACGAACCGTTGTAACATGCGTTGAACATCACGAATCGGGGCTGCGGACGCTTGTCCTTCAGATCGTCGAGCGTCAGATCGCCTTCGCGGCCCGACGTCTGCCCGTCGGCGGGAGCGAAGAATTCCTCGAAGAATTTGTCGGTAAGACGATACTTCTTCTTGAAATACTCCACCGCACCCTCCACGTCGCCGTCGGCCTTGCGCTTCTCGCGCGCGAGCATGTAGTACACCTCGCTTCGCAACGCCGCAGCACGCCCGTCGAATGTCTCGGGTTCGCTCTCGGCGCTTATGTGCTGTTTGTCGGGCGAGCCGTGCTCGTTGAACAACATCACGTCGACCTCGGGACGGGCCAGCTGGTCGAAGAGGTTGTATTTCATGTTATCCTCCATGCGGAAGTTAAGCTGCGTGAGAGCGTTGCGGTCGTTGCGCACGACCTGCGGGAACATCTCGCCCACGGCGATGCGCTCGTCCATCCATGCCGTGAGGCAGTCGGAGTTGTAACCGTGGCCCGCATAGGTGACCAAATGATCCAGGTCGCGGTCCTTGCCGCGCTCGGCCACCGCCTTGCGCAGGTAGCGCGCAATGGCTTCGTATTTGTCGCCCCCGAGCTGCTCGGGATAGAGAATACGCCCCGAATAGAACGTGGGATCGAGTCGCTGCGGCGAGTCGGGCGAGAGACGGTAGTAGAATCGCAGCGGGTTGACCGAGTCGCGCTCGATGAACTCGAAACTGAGATGCAGATCGTCGTAGAAACGGTCGCTGGTTACCGATGCGTCGTCCTTGGGGAACGTCTGCTCGTTCATCTTGAAGGCCGTTGTCATGTGCTGCGCGTTCTGCACGCTCACGAAAGGCACGTCGCCTATGAACACCGCACCCTCCAGAGGCATGCGTTTCGCGTTCGATTTGTGGAGACGCGCGAGGCAATCGCGTACCTCGTCGGGCGTCTGCCACTCGGCGGAGAGGACATACGCGGCCAGTCGGTCGCGATCGAGGGCGTCGCGGTAGGCCTCGACTTCGGCGCGGCAGCGGCGGTATGTCTCGGCGTCGATCACTATGGCGAACGAGGTGGCGTGCGGAGCGGCGGGTCGTTCTACCGTTATCTTCGTTTTCGCGGCGTGCGACGGCAGCGAGAGGGCTGCGAG
>CAUDHE010000039.1 GCA_958449275.1 uncultured Alistipes sp.
GATACAGTTCCAGATTACTTCCAAAGTCAAGGAGTACGAACGTAAGATAAAGAAACTAGAGGCTCTGGAAATCCCCGTCACCTTTGAAACACTGTTTGAAACCATAGGCCGACGCATGGATTGCAGTGTGCATGACTACTTCAGTCAGCTAATCGAAAGGTTGGAGAAGATGGAGAAATACGGCTCGGCCAGCAAATACAAACTGACACTATCCCTTATGCGGGCAGTTCAGAGGTGCAGACATGCACTTCAACGAATTGGACTTGACCTATCTAAGGGAGTTTGAAATCTATCTCCGTCAGAGAGGAAATGTAAACAACAGCATAGCCACCAAGTTCAGTGTGCTGAAGGCGGTTTACAACAAAGCTCTAGCTGAGGGGGTATTTGTATCAAAGGCCAATCCATTTCAGCAGTTCAAGGTGGGCACTCTGTGGACGAAGACCCGAAAGAGAGCCATAACTAAGGAGGATATACGCAGATTATCCCAATTAGACCTATCGGACAGGGATTTCTATATGCAGTTGGCCAAAGATATATTTCTGTTCTCCTACTTCATGGCTGGAATCAATTTCAAAGACATAGCCCTATTGACATACGGGGATATGGAGAATGGAAGAATCTATTATGCGAGGCGCAAGACAGGCAGGATGATGAATTGCCGACTTACGGAACATTCTAGAGCCATCATTGAAAAGTATTACACGGGCCAAGCAGAGGAAGATTATATTTTTCCTATTCTAGACCGCAGTGTTCATATAACGGAGTTACAGATACTGAACAGGGTAAGACGGGTATTAAGGAACATCAATAAATGCCTGCATGAATTGAGCGATGAACTAGACCTGCATCTGCCCTTGACAACCTACGTTGCTAGGCACTCCTTCGCTACAGTTCTCAAAAGAGAGGGTGTCAGTACCTCTATTATTTGTGAAACACTAGGGCATAGTTCTGAGAAAATAACTCAGATTTATTTAGATAGCTTTGAAAATTCACAGATTGACGAGGCGATGAGTAAATTGTAAACGCAAAAAGGGGGGGGAATAAGTCTATATAAACACAAAAGTTATTCCCCCCCCCTTTTTTGTACCTTTGCATAAAATAAAAAACTTTATACACAATGGATTCCGAAGAATTTGAAAAAAACAGAGAAGCATGGGCTAAGATAGGAATTGAATACTATCATTATTTTGTGGACTTGGATTTAGGTGGATACCCCGACACTCCGGAGGCGCCTTATGCTAGAAAGGTAAATGGTGCAACAATCAATCTAGCCAAGCGCGAAGCATTTATAGATTTAGACCACTTAAAGGATAACAAATATTATAACGGCTGTTTCTGCACATTGGAAGATGGAGATAAGCTGGGAGATTTCTTTGACAGATTGCCCTATGGAGTTATCAATAAGAACATCACAGGAATAGGGGCAACTTCATTAGAATTAAAAGCTAAGAGAAACTCCATCATCGTATTGCCCATAAAGGCGATAGCCTATAATAAATACAAAGCCAAGACCCTAGAAGAGGGAGATGGAAGTTGTATGTATGTAGGCAGTCCAATAGGAGACATCAAATCGGATATTACCCCAAAGAAGATAGATGAGTACCTACGATTGGAGAATGGCAAGCATAAAAAGTTCCTAGTTGTTGCAGACAGTTTACCAAAAGTTCTAAGGGCTATTGGAGAGGAGCATTACAACGACTATTTCCTAATGGTTGATGAGGTGGATTCATTGTAGTCGGACAGTACATATAGACCTGCATTGGAGAATGTGATGGACTACTATTCCAAATTCAATCAAACCAACAGAGCGGCTGTATCTGCGACACTCAGGGGTTTTACCCATCCTGTATTATTGGAAGAAACCGTCATTACTACGGCATACAAGAATATGCCTAAGAGACATATCACATTGAGCCATACCAATAATGAGGATATGGCAACAATCCAGACGATACAAGCCATCTTAAAGAAAGACAGTAACAGTAAAATACTAGTTGCCTACAATTCTTTGGATGGAATGCTAGTATGCATAGACCTACTCTTAAAGAAATTGGGAAAAGATTTCGATTCTAGCATAGGTATTCTGTGCGGAGAAATGAGCAAGGACAAGGCAGGGAAATACTATACACATATTGAGGGAGACGGTACATTAAAAGAGCAAATCGTATTTATGACATGCGCCTATTTCGTAGGTGTAGATATAAATGAATCACGTCATGTTATCTCTGTTTCCACATTTAACCAACCCTTTACCCTATTGTCTGTTGAAAAGATGGCTCAGATTGTAGGACGGTGCAGATCCGGAGCTTTGTCCGAAACCATTATTTATGAAACCAAGTGGGAGCAACCTAAAGAGACAAACCTAGAGACATACAAGGCAAAACTGCTCAAAAAGGCAGAGGTGTTATCCAATGCCATCAAACATTTCAAAAAGGTTCTAGACGAGTGCCCCGAATTGGTTGATGCAAGCGACTACATGGAAGATATAGTCAAATATGTATCTTCTGAAAAGATAGAAAATGACTATCCTATTCCTTTATTGAGGTTGAATAAGGATAAGGAGATTGTGCCTGCATATTTTAATATAGATGCCTTGTTGGAACGTTGGGAGCTATACTATAAACTCTTTACCTCGGAACAACAACTGTATGCCCGTCTGAAAGAACACGGGCACATCATAACTAAACACCCCATATATCACGAATTTACAGAAGAACAGAAAAAAAGCCTTGCTTTGGTCAAAGGCAATAAGGCAGAAGATGTAGACAATCAATTACAGGAGGCTAAACAAAATCTGTTGGCATGGAATATATTGCCATTCGACAAGCAGAAAAATGACGTGTTGGATGATTATATCAAGAAAAGCAAAAAACGGGTTAAGAGATACTATGAGGATTTCAAAAAGTTCTGTCCGTATTACCGTGCCGAATATCTGGCTGATTTGCTGTTGGAACATGCAACAGTAGATGAAAGGGTATATAAGCGATTCATTAATTCTCTAGTCTTATGGACACTTGCAGACACTCATCCTTTTAAAATGTTGTTCTTAGGAGAATTTAAGTACCATTCTATCATAGGAGCTACGGGCAGACAAGCTGGTATCAATGTAACTGCCCAAGAAAAAAGAGATAAGATGAACAAAATATGCAAGAGCTATTTTGTCGGTTATCCCATTGGCGAAGATATTGCAGCTTCTTTGTTGCCCTGCATGTTCAAGAATGCTCCTACAAAGAAATGTTTTAGGATTATCGGATTAAATCCGTTAGACATTGAAGAACCTGTGAAAAGAATATCAGATGAAGTCAAGCAACAAGAGCTGTTAGATATGCTGATACTCAAATAAAAGTCTATCTGTTCAAAATCCCCTGTTTCTGCCTCTAGAAGCAGGGGATTGTTGTAAATGTACATAGTAATATATAACTATATTTATTGTCTAGGGGCTGTTTTTGAGAGGTATAAACATACCATTCTAGGCATTGTTCATTGCAGATTTTCTGCCTTGAAAACCTGTTTTCTGCAAAATTTTTTAGAAAATTTTTCTTCATCCGCACTATTTCCATAAGCGTAGCCTACACCAACAAGCACCCTCCCCATCCTTTGGAAGTGGGATAGTCCCCTCCATGACAATAATAAGCTACAAAAATGGAAAAGTTACATTTCATCAAAACCCTCTCAATCGAGGATTTCAAAGCCCAACAGGGTGTGGAGAAAATCGAATTAAAGCAGAATACCCAAACGGGAAAATGCTTCTTCATCTATGGATTGGAAACAGGACCTGTTTCTGAAAAGTTCCTTAACGGAGGTATCACAAACCCCGTAATCTCACAAGTATGCTCCCCCGAGACAGGGGAGATATTTTTCATGCTTCATCAGAGGGGAGAGGGAGGCGCATCCACCCTAGCCACTCTCTGAGAACCATTCACTAGGTATCATTTAGTAAGGCAAGCTGTTCTGTATGGCTTGCCTTGCTTCTTTTTCTTCCGTGTTCAATCATTAAAATAACAGAAATATGCAGTTAAGAAAATCATCGAAGAAACAAGCCAAAATCAAATTGGCTCTTCAAGGCCCTGCGGGGTCAGGAAAAACCATGTCTGCACTCTATCTAGCCTATGGGTTGTGTGGGGATTGGAGTAAGATTGCTGTAATAGACAGCGAAAATAACTCTGCAGATTTATATGCTCACTTGGGAGGATATAATGTACTCCCCTTAGAGGGTAAGTATGACCCCGAAACCTACATGGATGCCATCAAGGTATGTGAACAGGCAGGTATGGAGGTTATCATCATTGATTCAATGAGCCAATGTTGGGACAATCTGCTGGAATACCATGCAGGACTGCCGGGCAATTCATTTACAAATTGGCAAAAGGTTACCCCTAGAATGACAGCCCTAATCCAAACCATATTGGGTGTAAACTGTCATGTAATCTCCACAATGAGGTGCAAACAGGATTATGTGCTGTCAGAGAAGAATGGCAAGATGGTCCCCGAAAAGGTGGGATTAAAGGCTGTAATGAGGGATGGTATAGATTATGAATATACCATAGTCTTCGACATCAACATGAAGCACCAAGCCCTAGCCTCCAAAGACAGGACAAATCTCTTTGCCAACAAGCCCGAGTTCACCATTACACCCACCACAGGGAAGATTATCCTAGACTGGTGTAATGACGGGGTTACAATGGAGATGATAAGGTCTGAAATCACTAAGGCTGGCTCTATTGAACAGCTTACGGCAGTCTACAATCAATTTCCCGAGTGGAACAGCCAACTGATGGCTGACTTCACACAAAGGAAAGCCCAACTGCTCCAACACAAGGAGGAACAGCCAAAAATCAATTATCAACCTAATTTTATAAGAAGCGATGCAAACCGTAGTACCCACATTACAGCTCCAGCCTGTTTCTAGGCTTTTTCCGAACAGATTGGTTCCCAATCTCAATCCTAGCCTCAGCAGAACAATAGAGGCTGAAATAGTAGATGTTGCAGAGGATGTTATCACTCCCCGATTCACATCTAGGCTGCCTTTCATCGAGGCGAATACAAAGGAAGTCAGCATACAGCATTTGAAAGAGGATTGTGTTGTGCCTGTCTTCTCGAAAGACAATGAAATCACCATCTCCCATACTAATTTCATTGAGGCTGTATGGAATGCGGCTAGTAAGGTATTCCCAAGAGAGAACATCGAAAAGCCATCCATCAGAGTAAGCCATGTTATCAAGGGCAGAACACCCGAGGCAATCCATAAGAATGTACGGGAGCTGTTGGATGAAGACAGGACGATCTACTATGAGCGCATGATGTTCTGTCTTGAAATACCCTCTATCTGCGAGGATATTAGAGGCAACAGGCTTAATCTGACCATTGGAGGTGTCAGAGCCTATAACCATGAAAACCTCTATTCCAAAAAGGGGATGGAGAAGTTCAAAATTTTCATAGGCTTCAAGAACATGGTATGCTGTAATCTCTGTGTCAGCACGGACGGCTATCAATCGGAGTTAAAGGTTATGGAGACAGGAGGTTTGTTCAACAGTGCAACAGCCTTGTTCCAAGACTACAACATGGCAAAGCACCTATATGAGATGGGTACATTGCAGGAGAGTTATATGACCGAGCGTCAGTTTGCCCAGTTCTTGGGTAAATGCAGGCTGTATCAATTCCTCCCCAAAGCCGAACAGAAGATGGTGCCTCAAATGCTGATGACAGACACCCAAATAGGGATGATTGCCCGAGCCTACTACAATGACGAGAGCTTTGCAGTGCCGCAGGGCAGTAAGGAAATCAATATGTGGAATGTCTACAATCTCCTTACAGGGGCTAACAAGTCATCCTACATTGATAACTTCCTTCCAACTTGCGGAGGGATTGAACAAGGCTCTGTATGGGGACAAGGAGTATTCGTGGTTTATTGAGTAATCCAATCTTATGTTATGGCATTGTTTATTGTAACTTTGGTGAACCTAATCATTGGGTTTGCGGCACTATGTGTTTTTTATGGTTATCCGAGAAAGATGATGATGAAAAGCACTCTTTGTAGCTTATTATTAGATGGAAACCCCGATGCCTCTGGGGTGTCGGGGTTTATGTAAAACAAGTGACCTATGAGAATAAGAGATACATAAATAGCAGATAAACTGCCTGTCATTACAAACAATACAGCCCATGCCTCTGTGGTGTCATATGGCTTGTTGTCTTTGATTTGTCAAGTTATTTCATTGCTATTTGCGGATTTATGCGTAATATTGCAATAGAAATCAAAACAGCTTGACAATGATATAAAGTTAAACAAGACATATTAGAAAAAGAAGTGTTTGCTTCTTGCTGGAGTTATTCGGAAAATCGCCAATTAGAAGAATATAACCTCTGTTGCAAGTAAGTGAATGCTCACGCCATAGGTGTGGGCTTTCCTTGTTTGTATGGTTATAGGTGTTTGGCGATACCTCCGAATAAGCAATCAAGGTTTAGCTCACACCTTTCTTTTTGTGGTATGGCTGCAAAAAGAACGATTATGAATGATTTTCTTAACCTCATAGACTATCAGACCCAGCTTGGATGTATAGAATGGCAAAAGAAACGAAATCAAATATTAAACAGAGATAACCACAGATGTCAAATCTGCGGTAAAGGGAAAAGTTCACAGGTTAGATTCAATGACCAATGCTGGAATATTGGGATAGACTATCATAACTCTCCAAGTGAGGTTTTGCCTGTATCCCTAAGTATCTCTGACTTCAAGAATCTTGTTCATGCAGAAGCCTTAAAGGTTGTCAAATATCGAAACGATAACAATTTATTAGTCGGCATAAGTGATAATGGAGTGCTTGGTGTTATGAATGCGGATAATACCCCCAAACTCCAATCGGTTGATAATTTACGAATCAATTTAATCAAACATCCTTCGGGATTGCTGTCTTTCGTTGTAAGAGACAAAGACATTTCATCCGACTGTATAAATGTGGAGTATTCGGTATATCTGTCTGAAACACCCATAGTTCTCAATGTTCACCATAAGCACTACATCATTCAGCACAAAGCATGGGAATATCTCGATGAAGACCTTGTAACACTATGCAATGAGTGTCATACAAAAATACACCAAGCAATAGGAGTGAAAGTATATTCAGACGAGAATGGCTATATGAAACATATCCCCCTAACACCATGCACGAGGTGCTATGGAGCAGGACATTTCCCCGAATACAAGCATGTTGAAAACGGCATTTGTTTTAGATGCAGAGGAGCTAAGTTTGAAGAATTAATACAAGAACAGCAGTAATAAAAGAAAAAACATGAACAGATATTTAGACACCAGCCCAAATAAATTCTTTTCTGAGCACGCAAAGGAGCTTGATGATTTAATGCAGAACTCTGACGGAGCTTTGTATGATGGCACCGACCTCTTAGTGTTTAATGACGACGAGGCAAAAGAGACACTGTAAAAGAGGGTACGAAGCGAATATTGGATGGGGCATTTTGGGGAGCAAAAAAATTGGAGAAAATAACACTGCCAAACACACTTGAAGTCATCGGCAGTCGAGCATTCAAAAGATGCGGAATCCACGAAATAAACATGCCAGTCTCTATCAAAGCAATAAAAGATGAGGCTTTCATGAATTGTAAACTATTAAAGAAGTTGGAAATCCACGAAGGTGTATTGGTATGGGGAACAACTGTATTTGCAGGTTGCGATGAGCTGGAAACAGTAAGTCTCCCTAATGATATGTACCACATTCCGGATTGGACATTCTATTTTAACTACAAACTTAAAAAGGTTAAATTCCCATTCAACTTATTGTCTATCGGGAATTATGCGTTTGGGGCATGTTTTGCTTTAGAAAGAATTGACTTGCCTAAAAGAGTTTCATCCATCGGTATTGCAGCATTCTTCAGTTGTCGTAATATAAAGAGAATAGTATTTCCATCCAGTCTAAAGAAAATAGATGGGAGATGTTTCCAGCATTGCGAGTCATTAAGTGAGATTGTTATACCTAAACGAATTTCTTTTATTGGCATACAGGCTTTTGATGCGTGCCCTAATTTGAAGAAAGTATATATCAAGAATTTTGGGTTAGCAGACAAGAATCTTACAGTTGCACTGACAAGTAGTAATCAATACTATTCCAATGGTATCATAAACAATATCAACAGGTAAAGCAATATGGAATTTCCACTATCACTAGGTCTGCAAAAGACAGGCTTGCCACTTATTATATCCTCCGATAATCTGTGTTTTCTTATTGACACAGGCTCAACACATAACATCTTATTCGGCTTTGTGTATGAACACTTCAAAGACAGATTCAAGGTGCTGGAGGAAAGACGCAACATAATAGGGATTGATGGAGTACAACATGAAGCCCCGACTATTGAAGCTACATTCAATTTTGAGGGCATGAATTACACCTCCTCTTTTGCCGTACTGGATGCCTCTGAAGCAGTCATGCAGGTACAGGAAGAGACTGGTGTGCAAATTCATGGTGTATTAGGCACTCAATTCCTTGTAGAGAACAAATGGATTGTTGATTTTGAAACTTATAATGTAAAATGCAATGATTGAAGCCATCGCAATACTTGCTATAGGGATTGCAATACTTTTATATGCAGAAGTGCAATCCAATAAAAAAACAATTGAGGAGCAAAGTTACAAGATAAGGCATCTGATGGGAAACCTGAATGAAGATGATAAAAGGGAAAATCAACAACTAATTGATGATTATCATTATAATAGGATTATACGACGGATGAAAACAGAAGATGAGTATGCTGAATTTACCCCTGATGATATAATCGAAGCAAAAGCCAAGGAGAAATTCAAACGCCTTTATGGATATGATTATGAGTCATTATAAGTTTATGACCGAGCTATTTATCACAGTCAAAGGCATAGGGTTTACAATCTTTCAAGACAGGACAAGGAAGCATAACTTAATCAGTCCTGCTTTCTTGTCCTTTTTCAAGGAGGATTACCCTTCTAGTGAGGATGAGTATCTAGACAATCAAAGGGCTGTAGAAACTATTGTCCGCAACAGTAAAGAAGCATTCCCTGTCCTGCCTCTTCGCCTGAAGATGTACTGCTTTAAGGATGTGTTCAAGGTTGTAGGACATGGCGTTACAAGATGTAGCGACAATAAGCTAAGATGGTGCAGAACAGTCCAATTTAGCTTTGAATATAGATGTCAAACATATAAGCAATTGTTTTATATTGATAAAAGCCTTTGTGTAACAGCCATATTAGGCGAATACTTTAAGTGAATGAACTGCGATTACCTCACATGGATTTCTATTTATGCAACAAAGTAATGTACATATAAACTTCATTAAAACCATGAAAAGATTTATAATACCAGCAATTGCCCTATTGGTCTTGGGTGCTTGTAATAATCACTCCAATACCCAAAACACACAAGTTAGTACGTCTAATACGACTAGCCCTGTAGAACCAATAGAAGAAGCGGATGAAGAGGTTGATAAAAAAGTAGATTCCATGCCTCCTAGCTGTTTAAATGACATTCGTTTCGGGGATTGGACAGAGAAAGATTGGTGTGACAATGATTACTTCCGTGTCCTTCGCAGGTATTTTGACGCCTGCTATAACGGTGACACAAATAGAGAGGAGTTAATGGCATACAAATCAATACTTAAAAGCAAATTTGCCATAGGACAAGTTTCTCCCCATAGGATGGGTGGTCTATGTATTACTATTATTTTCTTAGATAACCCTAAAAAAACTTTCATAATATGGGTATATAGCTATGTAGAGGATGGCAAAGTTGTTGGTTACGATGTTCGATCCATCGACATAGACGATGCCCTAGATGGTATGACAAAAGAAAAAATCCTTACATTCATAAAAGAATATCCAGAGCATAAGTTATGGTAAAACAAAAGGTGTTGGCTACTCATCTACTGACTGGAGATATATAGCCAACCCGTTTTTAACTCACTTTTTTAGGATTATCAGTACACAAAAGGGGGAATAACTTTTATGTCTTATAGGACTTATTCCCCCTTTTCTGGCTAGACTGTAAATTGTGTAATTTAAGTCCGTCTGCCAACTTTATAATGTAGGATAGGCTTGGCAGAACTATGCCATATTACCTATGAGAATAGCTGGACTGAACATTTACAAGTTGCATCTATCCCTTTTCCACATCGGGCTAGTGCGAGTTGTAGAGCAAAAGATAACCTGATTTATTAGGAAAAGTGCATATTTAATCCAGCTATGCTAGACCTCTTTTTCTTTACCTTTTTAATACAACATACTAACAATTAATGCTTTAATTTTCAATGATGACAAGTTGCCTTTTAGATTATGGATAGCCGAGGTATAACCTTATGACGGCTATCAAATTACAAACAAAATTCATTAACCAGCAGGAGATGTAAACACTCTCCATTGGGTCTCCATTAGGACGAAAAACAATAACTTCGATAACAATAACTAGTTGATTAACAGTTGTGATTTTGAGTGGGAAATCATCCCCATTGAGCCTTGCCAAGGTTGGGGTCGCGAGTTCGAGTCTCGTTTTCCGCTCACGAGGTCCTTTTCGAAGGACCTTTTTTGTTGGGCAAGATTGCGCGACACGAAGCAAACGATTCTGTATATCAACGATATGCGGGATCGTTTCGTTTTTGTGCCATAGCAAGAAGCAGCAAGCAAAAGCACCTTCTCCGTGTACCGAATCGTGGTACATGGGTGCGAGCGGTAGAAATGTACCACACTTTTTCGGCAGTGCGTTGAATTACATTGGTTTGCGCCGAACGTTTCGGGCTTTTCAATCGTATGATTGTCAAACTCAAAATGTATTCGGACGATGGAAAGAAAACGATTCAGCGTAACTTACTTTCTGCGTAAGGCACGCACCAACAAGGCAGGCTTAACCCCTATTCTGGCCCGCATTACCACCGACGGTATCTCCAAAGAGATCTACATCCAGTGTTCGGTTCCCGCCGACAAATGGAATCAATCCAAAGAGCGGGCAACTGGCAAGGACAAGCTATGTCAGCAAGTCAATTCTTATTTAGACGATTACCGCGCAAGGATTCTCGCCGTGCGGCAGAAACTAATATCCAAAGGTTACGAAGGAAACTGCATCCAAATCAAAGAGCGGTTGCAGAATCCCTCCACTCTTTCGATTATGTTTCTTGCAGAATTGGAAAAATACTGCAACAAACGGCAGAAAGAGGTCGGTGTGCGGATTACTCAATTGACAGCGAACAAATATCATCGGGTGCTGCGGTATCTGAAAGAATATGTCGCTGCACATTACAAGAAAGAGGATATTTTGCTCTCGGCTGTCGGTTACGAGTTTCTCGACGGCTTCAATACTTTTCTGCAAACAGCCCACAACTGCAAGCACAACGGCGCTGTGAACCTGCTCGATTGCGTCAAGAACTTCACCCGTTACTGTCTGCGCAATGAATGGATCGAGAAAGATCCGTTTCGGAACTACAAACTCAAAGAGGAGCACAACAAAGAGAAAGACCATCTCACGCGTGAAGAGTTGGAGACACTGGTGCGAAAGAGACTGCCGAACGAACGATTGGATCGGATTCGGGATGTCTTCGCTTTTTGTTGTTTGACCGGTTTGGCATTCACGGATGCAGAACATCTGCGACAGGAGCATATCACAACGGATGACAATGGAACGACGTGGATTCATAAACCGAGGGAGAAGACGGCGGTGATGAGCCGCATTCCGTTATTGCCGTACCCGTTGGCACTACTGAGGAAATACGAGCGGGATGCAGAGCTACGGACAATTGGGAAGTTGCTGCCGATTCCGAGTAATCAGAAGATGAATGCTTATCTGAAAGAAATCGCCGACTTGTGCAATATCCCCAAGAACCTGACCACACACGTTGCAAGACATACCTTCGCTTGTTTGGCTGTGGAATACGGGATGTCTATTGACGTGCTGGCAAAGATTCTCGGACACTCGAACACTAACATGACGCGCCACTACGCCAAGTTCTCGGAGCAGATCATAGGACGGGAGATGCAAAAGATGAACGAGCAGATGTTTTCGAAAAATGGATTGTCGTTGAATCGATAAACAGTGATTTTATTAAAAACAGAATGCGATAACGGGCAAGTTTCTAAACCTGCCCGTTGCTATTTCCGGACATGCGCTGATTGGTACGTACCGATGTCGCAACGTACCAACCAATTCACGAATATATATTTCACTTGATGTTCGAACATTTTAATCGGTATGACAATACAACAATGAATCAATAAGTCAACCGATAAAACAGGCTTCGTATTTTGTCAGCATTGATTAACAGCAAGGTGTGTATCGAGTAACTCGATACCTTTTGAGTTACTCAAAAGCCTTGGCCCCAACGGGGCAAAATCGTCCCTCCGAAGTCGAGCGATTATGATTCGTTTTCGGCGCCATTTTTTCGTTTTGCAGAACAAAATAAGCTGGCGCATCTGATAATTTATCTATTTTTGTAATGATGAACAATTCGGATTCATACATACCACACCGTTTGCCGCTCGTCGCGGCGGTATGCACGTTGTGCATCACCTATCCAAATATCGTGTGGATTCCGTGGAATCTGGAACGGCTGGCGGAGGGCGAAGAAGCGGGATTCTGGGTGTTTTTCGCGTTTCGGATGGCATGGTTCTACGGGCTGTTCTTTTTCCAGCTGCGCTACAATCTGCGGCGCATCGGAAACGTGTCGTTCGTCCGGCGGTTCGCTCGTAATTTCCTCTATACGCTGGCATGGTGCGCCGTGTTCGTCGGCCTCTCCTACGGATTGCCGTTGCTGGGCGTTCAGACAGGCTACGTCGGCAATATCCTGCTGTTCCAATTCTTCGTGGCCTGTCTGTTGTGCGCCTTCATCGGCTATATCTCCGTATTGTACGATAGCCGCCGCGAGCAGGAACAGGAGATCGAACGTCTGAAAATCGAGCGTCTGCAAAGTCGCTGCGACGCACTCGTGAACCAAATCAATCCACACTTTTTCTTCAATTCGCTGAACGGCATCCTGTCGCTCGTACTCAAAGGGAATGACGACGATACGTTGTCGTATGTCGCGCAGCTGTCGGACATTTTCCGTTATATTCTGCAAAGCGACTGCAAAGGGCTGGTCTCGCTCGACGAGGAGCTGGAGTTCATTCGGGCTTTCCGGCATGTGATGGAGGTGCGGTTCAAGGGGAAACTCGCTTTTGCGATAGATGTTCCCGCGAAGAAGCGCCGCCTGCAGTTGCCGGTGCTGTCGCTGCTGCCGCTCGTGGAAAATGTCACGGTGCACAATATGATAGACAGCGACCACCGGATGAACATATCCATCCGGCTCAACGACCGCGACGAATTGGAAATATCCAATCCGGTATATCCGAAGATAACGCCGCCTGATACGAGCGGAACCGGTTTGCGGAATCTGCGCAACCGCTTCGAGTTGATGATGCACAAAGAGATACGAGTAGAAACCGACGGAGCGACGTTCTGCGTTACGCTCCCTCTGACAGACGAACCATGCGAGTCCTGATAGTCGAAGATGAAACCGCCGCCTACGAGAATCTGGCGGATACGCTGCACGCGATAGACCCTGCAATCGAAATCGCAGGCAATACCGAAAGCGTCGGGCAGACCGAGGCGTGGCTGCGGAACAACCCGCAGCCGGATTTGATATTCATGGATATCCACCTTTCGGACGGCTCGGCTTTCGCGTTGTTCGAGCGGATGCGAGTGGAGACGCCGATCGTTTTCACAACGGCCTACGACCAATATGCCGTTGAGGCATTCCGCGTTAACAGTCTCGACTACCTGCTCAAGCCTATCAAACCCGAAGAGCTGCGGCGGGCGTTGGAGAAGTTCCGCCACTGGATGCCGATGGACGTGGTCGGTTATATGACTCGGCTTGCGGCGTTGGCTCCGAAACCCGTCTACAAGGAGAAGATTCTGGTGCCGTATCGGGACAAGTTGCTGCCCGTTGCACTCGATACAGTCGCCTGCTTCTACACGAGCGACAAACAGACGCAGATTATTTTGAAAGACAGCACGCGATACGTCTATGCCAAGACGCTGGAACAGATTGCGGCGATGCTCGACCCGACACGGTTCATACGGGCCAACAAGCAGCATATCCTCGCGCGCGACGGCGTGCGGGAGATTATCGTGTGGTTCGACAGCCGGCTGCTGGTGAAGCTCTCGGTCGAGACGCCCGAGCCCGTCTATGTCAGCAAGAACCGCGCACAGGAGTTCAAGGCGTGGATGACGAAAGGTAATTATTAAGAAGAATCATATGGCAACGATCATTCGCAAAGAGGAACGCGATTTTCAGCCCAATCCGGGCAAAATCGACGGATTCAGACTGTTTACCGATATTTCGCGCGCCCGGAAGGGCATCGACCCGCAATACCTGAATTTCGATCTGCGGTGGCTCGGCCCGGGTCAATACAATGCGCCCTATCATTTCCACCGCTATGCCGAGGAGCTGTTTTTGATACTCTCAGGCTCGGCGACATTGCGCACTCCCGCCGGTCTCGAAACGGTCGCGGAGGGAGATCTCCTCTTTTTCGAGACGGGCGAAAGCGGTGCGCACCAGCTCTATAACCACACCGGCGAGCCGTGCACCTATCTCGATATGCGCTCCTACATCGGCCACGATGTCTGCGAATATCCCGATTCGGATAAAATCATTCTCGTTCCCGGTGGCGAGACCTTCCGCCGCAGCGAGCAGCATTCCTACTTCGAGGGTGAAACCGATCCCGACGGGATTTGGGAGAAGTTGTAATCGTTTCGCGTTCTCGCTTCGTTTTTTCGTGTTGCTCCGAAAGACTCCTCCGAATGTCCCGACGGCGTTTACTTTTGCCGAAAAGCAAAAGTAAAGCGTTATGACTCTGCGAACATTCATCGACCGCCCGATTCTTTCGGGCGTTCTATCCGTCCTCGTCGTGCTGCTCGGCGTCATCGGCCTCGTGCAGCTGCCTGTCGAGCAGTTCCCCGAAATCGCGCCGCCCACCGTGCGCGTCTCGGCGACCTACACGGGAGCCAATGCCGAGACCGTGCAGCGCGCTGTCGTCGTCCCGTTGGAGGAGGCCATAAACGGTGTGGAGAACATCAACTACATGACTTCATCGGCGACGAACAACGGTTCGGCGACCGTAACGGTCTATTTCCGCGCCGGCACCGATGCCGATGTCGCGGCGATGAACGTGCAGAACCGCATCGCGCAGGCGCAGGGTCTCCTGCCCGCCGAGGCGATTCGTTCCGGTATCTCGGTGCGCAAAAGCCAGAACAGCACGGCGAAGATCGTCGCCCTGTACAGTCCCGACGACCGCTACGACCAGAAATTCCTTTACAACTACTTTAAAATCCATATCGAACCGCAGCTGGCGCGCATTCCGGGTGTCGGCGACATCACCGTCTTCGGGTCGGACTACTCGTTGCGCATCTGGCTCAAGCCCGACCGCATGGCCGCCTACGGTTTGGTGCCGGCCGACGTCGTCGCCGTGCTGGACGAACAGAACCTCGAAGCACCGACCGGCACGCTGGGTGCCGATGCCGACAACGCGTTCCAATATGTGTTGAAATACCGCGGCCGCTACGAAAGCGAGGAGGAGTTCGGCGACCTCGTGCTTCGCTCAACGCCCGACGGCGGCATGCTGCGCCTGCGCGACGTGGCCGACATCGAACTCGGTTCGCTGAGCTATGCCGTGCGCAACGAATTGTCGGGGCATCCCGGTGCGAACTGCATGATCGCGCAGGCCCCCGGCTCGAATGCCGACGAGGTCGTGAAGGCGATCGACGCCGTGATCCGCGAAGCCGCCGAAGAACTGCCCGCGGGCATGGAGCTGGTCGACCTGATGAGCATCAAGAGTTTTCTCGATGCCTCGATCCGGAATGTCCTCGAAACGCTCGTCGAGGCGATTCTCTTAGTCGTGCTGGTGGTGTGGCTCTTCCTGCAAAACCTGCGGGCAACCGTCATCCCCGCCGCGGCTATCGTCGTGTCGCTCGTCGGGACATTCGCCTTCCTCTATTTTGCGGGATTTTCCATAAACATGCTAACCCTTTTCGCATTGGTGCTGGTCATAGGGACAGTCGTGGACGATGCGATTGTTGTGGTCGAAGCCGTGCAAGCCCGATTCGATGCGGGGTGCACCTCGTCCCGCACGGCGGCAGTCGATGCCATGCAGGGCATCGGGCACGCGCTGGTTACTACCTCGTTGGTCTTCATGGCGGTATTCGTGCCGGTCTGCTTCATCGGCGGAGCGACGGGGACATTCTACACGCAGTTCGGCGCCACGATGGCCGCGGCGGTCTGTATCTCTACGTTCAATGCCCTAACCTTGAGCCCGGCGCTTTGCGCCCTTGTAATGAGACCGAACGGCGAGGGTTTCTCCGTCCGGTTCCGTGCGGCATTCGACACAGCTTTCGGATGCCTCGTCGGCAAATATCGGAGTGTCCTAATTTTTTTCTTCCGCCGCCGCTGGCTGGTGGGCGTGTCGCTCCCGGTAGCTGTCATCGGGTTCTTCTGCCTGCTTTCGACGACCAAAACGGGATTGGTGCCCGACGAGGATACCGGTACGGTCGTCGTCGACGTGCAGGCCGCACCCGGAACGAGCCTGGCCGAGACGGAACGGATTTTGGCCGGTATCGAGCGGCGCATCGCCGATATTCCGCAGTTTCAAATCTATTCCAAATCCATCGGTATGGGGATGCTGGCAGGGCAGGGTGCTTCGAACGGCACGTTCATCATCCGGCTCAAGCCTTGGGCAGAACGCACCGGACGCAAAGACGACAACAAATCCGTTATCGCCGAAATCTACCGCCGCTTGTCCGACGTGCATAACGCCCGCATCATGGTCTTCGCGCAACCCATTATCGCCGGTTACGGCGTAACGAACGGTTTCGAGGTGCACGTGCAGAGCCGTCGCAGCGGCTCGGTCGAGGAGTTGCAGCGGTATGCGCAGACCTTTATCGCAGCACTGAACGAACGGCCCGAAATCGCACGGGCACAGACCTCGTTCGACACCCGCTATCCGCAATACCGCATTGAGGTGGATGCCGCGCTCTGCAAGCGTCACGGCATCTCGCCCGCGGAGGTGCTCGACGCCGTCGGAGGTTATATCGGAGGCTCTTATTCGTCGAATATCAATCGCTTCTCGAAACTCTACCGGGTGATGTTGCAGGCTGCGCCCGAGTATCGCCTCGATACCCGTTCGTTCGACCGCATTTATGTCCGCACACCGTCGGGCGAGATGTCGCCGGTCAGCCGGTATATCACTTTGACACGTGTTTACGGAGCCGAGGCACTATCGCGCTTCAACCTTTTTCCGTCGATCGCCGTAAACGGTGCACCCGCTGCCGGATACAGCTCCGGGCAGGCGATTGCGGCCATCCGCGAGGCCGTTGCCGAAACGTTTCCGGCGGGCTATGGTTACGAGTTCGGAGCGATGTCGCGCGAGGAAGCGTCGGCCGGCAATACGTCGGTTGGGGCATTCGGCATCTGCATCGTATTTATCTATCTGATTCTGTGCGCGCTGTACGAAAGTTTGCTGATCCCTTTCGCCGTCATTCTCGCCGTACCGTTCGGATTGGCCGGCAGCATCCTGTTCGCACGTATGTTCGGCATCGAGAACAATATCTACATGCAGACGGGCATCATCATGCTCATCGGACTGCTCGCCAAAACGGCCATTCTGCTGACGGAGTACGCCTCGGAGCGCCGCCGAGCCGGAGCAGGCATTGTTTCAGCCGCATTGTCGGCTGCCGAAGCCCGCCTGCGTCCCATTCTGATGACCTCGCTGACGATGATTTTCGGATTGCTCCCGATGATTTTCTCTTCGGGCGTCGGTTCCAACGGTTCCCGTTCGCTGGCCGTCGGCACAATCGGCGGAATGATAGTCGGAACGTTCGCGCTGCTTCTCGTCGTGCCCATAGTGTTCGCCGTGTTTCAACGGTTGGAAGAGATGCTTCATAAAGAAAAGGTGTACGAACGACACAGATGACGTTTGAATAACCGTGGAGACTATTGTCTGTCCCACGCTTTTTGTTTAGTTCGATGCCAATCGGTATCATTTCGATACCACAAGCTATCAGCATCTCCCAGATCAATAGAACCTTGCAGAATCCGATTTACCTTGCACTCGAAATCCAATTTAATCGAGTATGAAACGAGTAGCGAATCGGATTCGGGACACATGAAGGCAGTTTCAGTCTACCGGAATCGAATTTATAAACTGAAAAATTACGACGATGAATAACCTTTTAATCGAAGAGCGCGCTTGGGTAAATCTGCATGCCTACGCCTGCCGACTGACCGACACGATACGACGGCTCGACCGTCATTTCAATCCCGCCGCCGAAAGCGGCTGAATAGACAACACGGAAGTTTGCCGTCTATTGCACATCTCCAAACGGACGCTACAATACTTGCGTGCCAGCGGAAAACTGCCGTACTCGACGCTCGGCAACAAATGTTATTACAAACCCGAAGATGTCAAGGCATTGCTCGACAAGAGCCTGACGACCTAATGCAAATAAACGATGAACAGGAGTATAACAATTAACGAGGAATGTATCATTACGCGTGATACACCCGAATACAAAGCGTTGGCTGAATCTATGCGCTACGCAGTACAAACAGCCGATAGATTGATTGCAGAAATCGAACCGTCCCTATTGGGGGAACGCTATCTGACGACTGAGCAGGTAATGACCCATTTCCACATTTCCCGCCGCGCCTTGCAAAACTATCGGGACAAAGGAATCATCCCCTATACTTCCATTGGCGGAACGCTCCTCTATCCCGAATCCAAAATCAACGAGGTGCTGGAGCGGAATTATTACAAACCGGTGGAATATATGAAATAATGAAAGAGTGGTCAATTACGGCCATTCTTTAATGTACAATACCTCCCCCGTGCCACATTCCTGTAATTACCCAATATTCATAATGAAGTAACCATTCGGATATCCATGGTAAAATAGTATCTGCAATCATCTTATCGGGAGTCCATTCCCGCTCTGCCCCATAATATAAACACAACTGTTGTTTTTCGTGGTTATATACATGAGGCAACCGAGTTGCTCCATTTGCCAAAGGCAAAGGGTTGGGGCTCAAAACATATACCTTGGGAGAAGTCCCAATTATATATTCAATCTTTACTTCATAACTGCAACTTAATTCCGAGGGTTGAAATAGAGCCTTCCAAATAAATGTATTACCATAATTTCCTACTGAGTATGTGGAAGTGGGGAAATAGCGACGTAGCTTTTCGAGTTGAGCACGTAGTGGAATATTTCTATTCCGAATTCTTACCATAAAAATGATGTGCTTTAGCCGTAACAGTACCGACAGAATTAAGTATTCCGGTCCCTGTGGCCATTTTTAGATTCCCTGATTCTCTTGTATCTCTGGATGCATCTGCTAATGAAGCAAATACTTTTTTTACCGTCTGTCCTCCGAATGGTCTATTCATTGCTTGGGCTATTACCGGCAAGCCTCGTTGTTGCAAAATGTGATATGCATCATTTCTTACCGCATCAAGCCATTTGTAGAAATTAACTTGTCTCCGTGGATGTTCGACCCATTTATCTGCAAAATTTTCTTCCGGATTCACGGGGTTAGCAATTTGTTTAATCATTTTTCCCGATTTTTCATCATATACCTCCGTTATATGATCTTTCATATGGGCGATTACTGTTTGTAGTGCTTCTGTGACGGATGCTTCACCTTGGTATGCTCGTGCTGCTAATGTTGTTATGATAATTGATATGGGCTTGTCACAATCCCCCTTAAACATAATGTCTCTGTGGCGTTTCAATATTTGTACAACTCGTTGAAGAGGCAATTTCGTTTTTTGATATGAAGGTACGGATTTTACAGCATCAGAAAACATTGCAAAATTTCGACTCGCGCCTAACGAAGCTCTGCGAAAAAACCATTGAGCATATCCAAAAGGATTGCTTTTCATCCAGAAATCGGGATTACGTTCGACTCTATAATTGGGTTCTAAATTATCCGTAATTCTTATTGCGAGTTTTTCATAATCGGGCATTCCTATCCATGAAGAAGAAAAGGTTTGCTCCATAATGGTGCTATACCCATGACATACAAGACTGGGCAAAATATCCATATGGTAATTTGCCGTATCCGAATATCTCAAGGTCCAACAACGTCGTCCTTCTTTTTGAAGCATCTCTTTGTAAGTGCCATTATCTCGAAGCCGCATGCCAACTTTTTGTTTTAAATCAAATTGAGTCCAATTTGGATTTTTCCCGGTTAATTCGCAAACGAGATCAATATCCAAATCATCTTTGTCGTTAACCGGTTTAATCATTGTTCCTAACATAAAAGAACCTTGAGGCCGGATTTCCGGTCTATAAATCGACAGCGGTGATTCAGGTTTCGATAGCCAATCTCCGACAGCTCGATAACTGCGTACTGCAGCTTCGAATTGTGTTTCCGTAATATCCAAAGTATCTCCTAAAGATCTGAATATATCGTCAAATTGTGCAGTTTGTCCTTCAGTTAACATTTGTTCATTAGTTTATGGTTATTGTTTTATAGAATCCTCCTTTTACTTTATTCTGATCGTATATTACCATTGGCATATCTGCTTTAGGCATCCACACTCGACCAAGCTCTATTGCCGCAGTCACAGGCATTGCAGGGAAAATATGCAATTCCTTACAGCCATGATAGGATTTTATTTTGTCGAACAATAGTCGCATAAATCTTCTGAAAAAGAATAGATCTTGTTCTGACCTTATGCAATCATTATTTGGTTTTTCGATAGATAAATACCATATACTCACCTTATCACTCAAAATATTCGTTATCCTATCCGGATTGATTGTTGCACTCAGTCCGATTATCAATACAGGCAACCCATCATAGTTGGATGGGGGGGAGATAATTTCAAATTCAAAGGTTCCTCATCATTCAGCCATTTCCAAGTATCTGGTTCTCGATGTTTCTGAAATACTTTCACAGAATGGAGGTCGTTTATAAGGGTTCCAAGCTTTATCAATAATGGTTGGGGAGCCAAAGCAAATATTGAATAATGTAGATACTCTCCAGCCCTTATTGGTGTTACTATTTGTTGCTCAATATGCCGACATAGGTTCCTAACCTCCTGATGCCAGAATTCCTCTTCGTTATCGGTAAATAAAGAATTGGTCAGCCCGATTTCAATAGCCCGATCCATTGCCGGATAATAATCGGGAGATATAGCATTGCATGCAGCATGGTACGAAAGAGGAGATGCATGCTCTCCTATATTAGCACCATATAATACAATCTGCGTACTTTTATTTGGGGCAATAGCTGTCTGGCTTGCGATTCTTTCTTCATGTTTCTTTTTCATCTCTAATAATCTATACTCTGGATGGCCTTCCACGTCTTCTTTGTCTATTAAACGATGGTGCTTATCGCATAACAGCATAAGATTAGATATATTATTTGCAAGCAGAGAGGATCGTTCTGTATCTCCACGAGGTCCATCAGGACTGTCCGCGACAATATGAGCGATATAAGCCGTATTGTAACGCTTTTTAGTTAAAATATCTGTATAAAGAACTTCATTACAACCATCGTATTCACATCGTCCCCCAGATATAGCCCACAAGAGATTTTGGTTCATTGAAGAAATTTTTGTTTTACTCATAACAGTCCTTTTATTCATGATTTCTTTGGATGATAAAATATCACATATAGATTCCCTCACCGATGAAGAGTTATTGTCTCTTGTTGCGCAAAGGGATTGGGATTGTGAAAAGGCGAAAGCTGCTTTCGATGTATTTTATAAAAGATACTCGACTTTGTTGTGGACAGTGTGTCGCAATGTCTGTCCTAATTTACATATTGCCGATGAGATATTTTCCCAAACAATGACCGCGATATTTGAGTATCCAACTTATGATTCTTCAAAAGGGAAAATAACGACATGGATGTCCAAAATAGCTAATAGGAAAGCATGCGACATATGTAAAAGTTGGAAGACTGACGAATTATACATAGAAGAAATTGGCCCAACAAATGCTTATGAAAAAGAGGATGTGGGTGTATCGCCTTGTCTTGAAAGACAGATTTTAGACCAAGCTCTTAAATCTTTATCCGAATCAGAAAAAGATATTTTAATGACTTATTTTAGATATCAAGATGGACGCAAGCATTTGCCTAAAGATGTATTACAAGACCTTTGTGACTATCATCATAAAACGGCTGACAATATTCGACAAATTAAAAAGCGAGCTTTGAGTAAGGTAGAAGAGTATATTCGTAAAAATTCCGATTTATTATCTTAAAAACACTCTCATGAAAAAACAGATTAGCAATATTGATTTCGAGCTGTTTTTGGATAATGCATTGAGGTCCAATGGATTTTTATTCCCCGAAACAGATGAACAGATGATTGCATTTGAAAAACAAGTGAAATTGGAAGAATTGCCGAAAAGATTTCAAACGTCATCATTTGTATTTGAGCGAAAGGCTCTAATAACACACACACGACAATGTTCGGATGTAGAATGCTCCATTATTGCAGGGCATATAATTAATCAATGCAACACCGATGATTTTGGCCGTGTTAAATTTCAAAAACTATTATATCTGGTAGAACATATTTTTCAATTAGATTTCAATTCCAACTACCAAAGAAAGGCCGCAGGGCCACACGATAAATCTCTTCTTTGTAGAATAGAAACAAAACTACAACAATATAATTTCTATCAGATACCACAAGACAAGCGAGATAATAAGCGGTATTATATTCCATTGTCTTCGGCTATAGAATTGAGTGATCTTTTTGCAGAGCATTTCAGTAGTGAAAAAGATGCGATTGATCTGTTTCTATTGCAATTCAAAAGAGCGACATGGGAGCAGTGTGAAATTATAGCAACATTATATGCGGTATGGAATAACCGCATTCTGAAAAAGCAGGTTGTTTCAGATACATTATTAAAACAAGATTTTCTGGATTGGGATCCAAACAAAGCTAAATATAAGCACAGAATAGATGCTGCTTTGACATGGATGAAAGATAAAAATATTATTCCTAAAGGTTGGGGTAAAATTATCGAATAGGGTCATAATTTCTTTGATAGAAAAACATTTTTCGTATATTTGCAATGTATTGAAAAGCCGATACAACGGCAAGCAATCCGACGTTCTTCGCGCATAGCCAAAGTGTGGTACAGCGGAATGGTTCTTTTGCAATACGATTGATATACAGCGACTTCAAAATGTGGATGCGGCATCGTTTTCCGCTCAAAACGGGAGGATCGAGCAATCGATCCTCTTTTCTTTTGCCGGTCAGCAAGTTACAACAGAATGTCGTTTCAAACCGTTAACGATCTGTTAACCGATCCTTTGCACTGCTTTGCAGTAAATTTACATCTTGATAAAGAACCCGATACAAAGATCGGGTATTTTTATCTAATTTGCATATCACCTTCTTATTATACGATTTTTATTTGAAGTATATCGTTATAGATTTTCCAACCCCAATAACGTCAAAATCCGCATAGGCTAAAACAGCTACATATCAACAAGT
>CAUDHE010000040.1 GCA_958449275.1 uncultured Alistipes sp.
TGACCAAGGTGCGCTTCAGCATATCGGGCGGCCCCGAAACCGAATACGGCATGACGACCCCGACATATTATGCCATAGACGACATAACCGTCGAATGGACGGAGTAATCGGGTCTCTCCCCTAATAAAAACGGCTGCCGAACAATTCGGCAGCCGTTTTTATTATATTATTCCCACTCGATGGTTGCGGGCGGTTTCGACGAGATGTCGTACACTACGCGGTTCACCCCGCTGACCTTGTTTATGATCTCGTTCGACACCTTGGCCAAAAATTCATAGGGCAGGTGCACCCAGTCGGCCGTCATGCCGTCGGTAGAGGTCACGGCGCGCAGGGCCACGCAACTCTCGTAGGTGCGTTCGTCGCCCATGACACCCACGCTCTGCACGGGCAGCAGCATCACGCCGGCTTGCCATACATCGTCGTAGAGACCAGCTTCGCGCAACATGTCGATGAATATCTTGTCGGCTTTCTGCAATACCTCCACCTTCTCGGGCGTCACCTCGCCCAGTACGCGGATTGCAAGACCCGGACCCGGGAACGGATGGCGTCCGATGAGCATGTCGCTTATGCCCAGCGTACGGCCCACGCGGCGCACCTCGTCCTTGAAGAGCAGACGCAGAGGTTCCACAATCTTCAGGTGCATGTGCTCGGGCAATCCGCCCACGTTATGATGCGATTTGATCTTCGCGGCGGGACCGTTCACCGACGCCGACTCCACAACGTCGGGATAAATCGTTCCCTGCGCCAGCCACTTCACATCCTCGATGCGGCAGGCCTCCTCGTTGAACACCTCCACGAAATCGCGGCCGATGATCTTGCGCTTCTGCTCGGGGTCGGTGACGCCCGCCAGGTCGCCCAGGAACTTGTCGGCGGCTTTCACGCCCTTGACGTTGAGCCCCATGCCCTTGTACGATTCGAGCACGTCCTCGAACTCGTTGCGTCGCAACAGACCCGAATCGACGAATATGCAGTAGAGATTCTGCCCTATGGCGCGGTGCAGCAGCACGGCCGCTACCGAAGAATCCACGCCGCCCGAAAGACCGAGAACGACCTTGTCGTCACCCAGCTTGGCTTTCAACTCGGCCACGGTGCTCTCCACGAAGCTCTCCGAAGTCCACGACTGCGCGCAGCCGCAAATGTCGACCACGAAATTCTTCAGCAACTGTTTGCCGTCGGTCGAATGGTACACCTCGGGATGGAATTGTATGGCCCATGTAGGTTCGCCCGCTATGCGGTATGCGGCCAGTTCCACATCGTCGGTAGATGCTATCGACTCGTAACCCTCGGGGATACGCGTGATGGTGTCGCCGTGCGACATCCACACCTGCGTGCGCTCGGGCATATCCTTCATCAAAGGATCGTCGGCGCGCTTCACCGTGAGCATGGCTCGGCCGTACTCACGGCTGGGAGCGGGGCTGACCTCGCCACCGAAGAAGTGGGCCAGATACTGCGCTCCGTAGCATACGCCCAGCAACGGCAACTTACCCTTTATCGACCCGAGATCGATACGCGGAGCCTGCGCGTCGCGCACCGAAAAGGGGCTTCCCGACATTATCACGCCTTTGATCGACTCGTCGAGCGCAGGCAGGTGATTGAAGGGATGGATCTCGCAATAGACATTCAGTTCGCGCACGCGCCGCGCTATGAGCTGCGTGTACTGCGACCCGAAGTCTATAATCAATATTTTTTCAGTCATAAAAACTCGTCTGTCTTTTTCTTCGTTAATGCCTCGTCCTTACTCTCCGCGCGAGTAGTTGGGCGTCTCGCGGGTGATGGTGATGTCGTGGGGGTGGTTCTCCACCACGCCGTTCGACGTGATGCGCACGAAGCGGGCCTTCTGCAACGAGGCCATGTCCTTGGCGCCGCAGTAACCCATTCCCGCGCGTATGCCGCCCACGAGCTGGTAGACCGTCTCGCTCAGCGAGCCTTTGAACGGCACGCGGCCCACGATTCCCTCGGGCACCAGTTTCATGTCGTTCTTCTCCTCGCCTTGGAAATAGCGGTCCTTCGATCCGGCCTTCATGGCGTCGATCGAACCCATGCCTCGATATGTCTTGAATTTACGTCCGTTGTAGATGATCGTCTCGCCGGGCGACTCCTCGGTGCCGGCGAACATCGAACCTATCATCACGCAGTCGCCGCCCGCGGCCAAAGCCTTCACGCAGTCGCCCGAATAGCGCAGACCTCCGTCGGCGATAACGGGTATTCCGCTGCCCTTGATGGCGCTCGAAGCCTCGAATATGGCCGTAAGCTGGGGTACGCCCACGCCCGCTATGATTCGCGTGGTGCAGATCGAACCCGGACCTATGCCCACCTTGATACCGTCGGCTCCCGCCTCCACCAAGTAACGGGCCGCTTCGGCCGTGGCTACGTTGCCTACCACCACGTCCAGCTCGGGGAACTGGCTCTTGATCTTCCGCAGCATCTCGACCACGTTCTTCGAATGCCCGTGAGCCGAGTCGAGCACCACGGCGTCGACGCTCTCGGCCATGAGGGCCTTCACGCGATCGACGGCATCGGGAGTAATGCCGATTCCCGCAGCCACGCGCAGACGTCCTTTCGAATCCTTGCAGGCATTAGGATGATCCTGCACCTTGGTTATGTCCTTATAGGTGATAAGTCCTATCAGCTTGCCGCGGTCGTCCACTACGGGCAGTTTCTCGATCTTGTTGCGCAACAGAATCTCCGAAGCCTTCTCCAGCTCGGTGCTGTGGGTGGTGATTATGTTCTCCTTGGTCATCACCTCGTCGATGGCGCGGCTCATGTCGCGCTGGAAACGCAGGTCGCGGTTGGTGACTATGCCTATGAGCATGTTGTCGGCATCGATCACGGGTATGCCGCCGATCTTGTTGTCGTGCATCAGCTTCAGCGCGTCGCCCACGGTCTGCTCCTTGGTGATGGTTATGGGATCGTATATCATGCCGTTCTCGGCCCTCTTCACGCGACGTACGTGCGCCGCCTGCTCGACGATCGACATGTTCTTGTGAATGACTCCTATGCCGCCTTCGCGAGCGAGGGCTATGGCGAGCGGAGCCTCGGTGACCGTATCCATTGCGGCCGACACGATAGGTATGTTCAGTTTGATATTTCGCGAAAAGTGCGTCTCGGTAGAGACTGTTCGCGGCAACACTTCCGAATAAGCGGGTACGAGCAACACATCGTCGAAGGTCAACCCGGTCGACTCTACCCTTTCATCTATGAACGACATAATCTTGGGTTTTTGTTGCGCACAAAGATAGGCATAAAAACGCACACCGCCAAACATCCGTCGGCACTTTTAAGGCGCGACAGACGTTTTTTCGAGGTATTTCTCCCGCTTTTCGGCGCGTATTCCATCCACGGGCAACAGCACGGCCGTTTCGTAGGCGTCGCCGAAGTCGCGGTTGACCGCGGTGTCGAACACGCGCATCGACGGACACAGCCGCATGTAGGCGTGTATCATGGGCGGAACGACCTCGCCCCGCTCGCGCAGCAGCCGCAGCAGGGCGGCGTAGTTTTCGGCATATGTCGGAGCGTCGAACACCCCTTCCGCGAAAGGAGGATCGGCCGATTCGCGGGCCTGCAACAGCGGGATGTCGGAGCCGAAGAACCTGCGCAGAAAGGTCATGAGCAACCGCCGTGCCTCGGCGTCGTAGTGCGGATAGACGGTCACTTTGCCGAACAGATAGCGTACGCGGGGATGCGACGCCACGATGCGCCCCAACCCCAGCCACAGCGACTCCATGGCGAACAGCGGATGCGTTCCTTCGCTGCCGTGCGCCACGAACGACCGCCCCAGCTCGACCGCATGGGGCAGGAAGTCGCGGCGGAACTCTCCGCTAAAGCGGAAGTAGTGCGACGACGATATGTTCGCCGTGTCGCACTCGCCGCATACGATGTAACGATAACCTCCCGCGATCGTCCTGCGAACGGGATCCCACGCCACGATCTGACGGTAGCCCTCGGGGGCGGTGTCGTCTGCGTCGATATCGACGGCGCGCCCCGTGCCGCCGCCCGCGTTGCGGAACGCCTCCTCGCGCAGACGCCCCGTCTCGTACATGAGCGAGGGAGCCTCGGACGCACGGAACGAATAGAGCCGATAACCGCCGCGCTCCGCGACGGTCACGGGACGCAGGGCCGCCAGTTCCTCTTCGAGCGCCTCGCGGGGCAGCGGCTCCGCGACGGCCACGGTCGCGCGCGATGCGAGAGACCGATGCGCGGTCATAACGCGGGAGTATTTTGCGCCAGAGCATAGACTCGGCGGCGCACCATACGGCATCGCTCGTCGTCGCTCGCCAGCGGACGCAGCTCGGCGGGCCGAATGGGCGCTCCCATACGCATCGCTATATCGGTCCCGCGCTGGCGGAACATCTCGTCGGCGAGCAGCAGCATCTCGAAATTGAATTTCACGCCCAGCGCCTTCCGCAGCCGTGCCGTACGATAGAAACGGTCGGAGAGACTGCCTCCGACGTAGAGCGGCAATATGGTGCGGTCGTAACGCTCGGCCAGACGGACGAACGAAGCACGCCACGCGGGATCCTCCACCCCGCGGCGCGTGCGACGCGAACACAACCCCGCGGGAAAGGTCAGCACGGGCAGATCGGACGCGAAGGCGCGTTCGCGGATAACGGCATAGTCGGGGTGCTGCGCACCGGCCTTGTTGACGGGAATCCACAGCGGACGCAACGGTTCGATGTGCGTCAGCAGGTCGTTCACTATGGCCCGTACGCCCCCGAAACGCATGCAGAGAGCATGACAGGCCGCCACGCCGTCCAACCCGCCGAACGGGTGGTTGGCCACCACCAGATAGCGGCCTCCGAGAGGCACCGAATCGATCCCCTCGATACGGCAGGCGACGCCCAGTTCGTCGAGCCACGCCCCGAGCACCTCCTGCGGCTCGGAATCGCGATGGCGTTGCAGGAATGCGTTTATCTCCTCCTCGTGCAGCAGCTCGCGCAGACGGCGGAGGGCCGCACGGGGGATCATACGCGAGAGACGCGGCGCGCGGCGATGCAAAATATCGGCAATGTCGATTCTTTCCATAATTTCTTGCTAATTTATGAGGTCTTAATACATCGGAACTCTGTTCCGCAATCACCGCTCCCGCACGAATCGGATATCGCTTTGCGATATCTGCAGTTCGCCTCCGCCCCACTGCGGCGGTCTGCTGCTCGCACGAGGCTCGCGCACTCCCGCCGCCGTCGGCGAACCGTCTGCGGATTCGCGGACAAGCGAAAAATATTACGGGTGAAATACGCAACATTTCTGCTAAAAGCAGTACCTTTACACCCAAATACGCTTTTGAGATACAAAAATGTCTTTCGACGCTACGACATACCACGTGCCCGTGCTTCTGGAGGAGTCGATCGCACTGCTCGACATCGACCCCGCAGGCCTGTACTGCGACCTGACGTTCGGCGGCGGCGGCCACTCGCGCCGCATACTCTCGCAACTCGGCCCCGAAGGGCGGCTCTACTCTTTCGATCAGGACAGCGACACACTCGCCAACGCACCCGACGACGGGCGTTTCCGCTATGTGGAGAGCAATTTCCGTTTTCTGCGTGGCGCCCTGCGGCTGCGCGGCGTGCAAAGTGCGGACGGCATTTTGGCCGACCTGGGAGTCTCGTCGCACCATTTCGACGAGGTCGGCCGCGGTTTCTCGTTCCGCGGCGACGGTCCTCTGGACATGCGCATGAACCGCCGCGGAGGTCGTACGGCCACCGACGTGGTGAACCGTTACGACGCCGATTCGCTGGCCCGCGTGCTGCGCGACTACGGCGAGCTGGAGACCACATGGAAAATCGCGGCATGCATAGTGCGCAGTCGCGAGCAGTCGCCCATCCTCACCACGTCGCAACTGGTGACGGCGGTGGCTCCGTGCACCCCCAAGCGCGACGAGGCGAAGTTCCTCACCAAACTGTTTCAGGCCCTGCGCATCGAGGTCAACGGCGAGATGGAAGCGCTGAAAATGGCTCTGGAGCAGTCGCTCAAGGTGTTGAAACCCGGAGGACGGCTGGTGGTGATATCCTACCACTCGCTGGAGGACCGTCTGGTGAAAAACTTCATGCGCAGCGGCAATTTCGAAGGGCGCATCGAACGCGATTTCTACGGTCGCGCATCGTCGCCTTTCGAGATCGTGACGCGCAAGGCCGCAGTGCCCTCGCCCGAGGAGGTGGCGCGCAATCCGCGATCGCGGTCGGCAAAGCTGCGGGCAGCGGTGAAGTTATGACATGGCACTGCTCTGCGGTGCCATCCTCGGCGGCTCGCGCAAAGCGCGCCCGCAGCCGCCGAGGATAAAAATTGAATAATAAGATATTGCAATCATGCGACCCGAAAACGACGATTTCGATCCGCAGAGCGAAGAGGATCTGCGCCGACTGGAGGAGGACGAAGAGTTCCGCCGCCGCGTGCGCCGCGAGATCCTGCGCGTGCAGAGCGGCGAGGCCGACGAGGAGATAGAGCGCGACCGCGAGGAGGAACGGCTGGAGCGCGAGGAGGCCGAGGAGGAGCAGAGCAGACAGCGCCGCAAACGTTCGCGGCTGTTGTGGCTCATCTTCTCGGGCAACATTCTGGTGAACCGCAGCGTGGCGGAGAATTACCGTTACTTCGCGGCCATAGCGGCCATGTGCTTCATCAGCATCGTGGTGATGTTCACCGCGCTGCACGCCGATCTGAAATATTCGCGCATGGAGCGCGAAGTGCAGCTTCTGCGCGAGCGGTCGATCCGCCTCCAGGAGCAACTGCACCGCCGCACCACCCACGCCGCGATCGTGGAGGAGCTGCGCAGGCGCGGCATCGATTTGCAGGATCCGCGCAAGCCGAAAGCCGTGGTGGAGGATTAACGGACCGACACGGGGTTCGGCGGCGCAAGAATATAACAACGGAATAAGATGGCGAAACAAAAACGCGATACGGATATCAAGGACGAAATGTATGCGAGGGTGAAAAAGGTCTACGGCCTCTTCATCCTCGTGGGACTTTGCGTCATGGTACGACTCGTGTGGGTGCTGTGCTTCAGCGGCGAGATAGCCTACAACGCCGACCGTCTGCAACAGCGCATTTTCGTGGCCGACTCGGTCTATTCGCGGCGCGGTTCGATTCTGGCGCGCGACGGCGAGCCTTTGGCCACCTCGATCCTGCGTTACCGCGTAGATTTCGACATGGCCAGCGACGGTTTCGACTCGCTCGCCCTGTTCCGCGAGCAAGCCGACTCGCTCTCGAAGCTGCTGTCGCGCTTCTTCCGTGACCGCTCGGCGTCGGAGTATCGCCGCCGTCTGGTCGACGAACATCAGAAACGCTACAAGGTGAAGTTCCGCAAGGATACCACGGTGCGCCGTTCCGACGGATTCTTCGCCCGCGTGTGGGACATACTGCGCAAAGACGAATTCAAGACGGTGAAACTCTACGACACCATGCGCGACCATACTCCCGTGGCGATAATGCCCCGCCCCGTCGACTACAACGAATGGCAGGAACTGCGCGAATATCCCATCCTCAACTGGAACATGGGCATGACCTACAATCTGGTGACGGTCGACCAGCGCGTCTATCCCTACGGCGAACTGGGCCGACGCACGCTGGGCCTGGTGGGCGATCGGGGCAATTACGGCATCGAGGCGGTCTATCGCGAGATACTCGAAGGCCGCAACGGCCGCATGCTCCGCCAGCGCATAGCTCCCGGGTTTTCGAGCGTGGTGCACAGCGGCGACAACATCGACGCCGAGGACGGCATGGACATCGTCACCACCATCGACGTCGACATACAGCACATAGCCGATCAGGCACTGCGCCGTCAGCTCGTCGAGCAGCGCGCCATCTGGGGCACGGCGATGGTTATGGAGGTGGCCACGGGCGACATTCTGGCCTTGGTCAATCTGGGCGAGACCTCGGAGCGCAGCGGCGTATACATCGAAAAGGAGAACTACGCTCTCAGCCGCCGCATGGAGCCGGGATCGACATTCAAACTGGCGGCGCTGCTGGCGCTGGTCGACGACTGCGACGTGCCAGTCACAAAAAAATACGACACCTTTCACGGCCGCGCCGTACGGATCGGCGGCAACCGAGGCCCCCTTATTCAGGATTCGCACGACATAGGCGGCGCGATCGATATGAAGGAGGCCGTGGCGCAGTCGTCGAACGTCTATTTCGCCGAAGCCATATACCAAGCCTACAAGAACGACCCCGAACGATACGTAAAGTTTCTCAAGCGTCTGGGACTCGACCGCACCACGGGACTCGACGACATGGGCGAGGCATCGCCGCTGATGCCCGAATACGGCAAAAATTCGAAGTCGTGGTCGGCGCACACGCTGCCCAACCTCGGTTACGGTTATGCCATCGAGCTGCCCCCCATACACACCCTGGTGCTCTACAATGCCGTTGCCAACGACGGTAAAATGATGGCTCCGCGTCTCATCCGCGAGATACGGCGGGGCAGCAAGACGGTGGAGCGGTTTCCGCCCCATGTGCTGGTCGACCGCATCTGTTCGAGCAGCTCGCTCGACGTGGTACGCGAGTGTCTGGAGGAGACGGCCCGTACGGGTACGGCCAAGGCCTATTTCCGCGACACCATGTCGTTTCGCGTGGCGGGCAAGACGGGTACGGCCAAATTCGCCCAAAGCGGCATAAAATACTCCGACGGATACTATCTGGGGTCGATGGCGGTATACTTCCCCGCCGACAATCCGAAATATACGGTCATGACCTCGATATTCACCCGTCGCGGCCGGGGCACCACGGTCTACGGAGCCGGACTGGCGGGTCCTGTCGAACGCGACATCGTGAACTACATATATTATCGCGACGAAGACTGGCACCAAACCCTCGCCCCGTCGCGCGAAAAGCACTACCCCGCGCGGGTGAAAGGCGGAAACATAGCCGACGTGCGGCGCGTGGCCGACAAATTCTCGCCGCGCGTGTCGTTCACCGACCGCCACGGCTGGGGCATATCGCGCACCGACAGTCTGCGCAATGTGGACATACACACCTCGGAAGCCGACCGCAACACCATGCCCGACGTGGTGGGGATGGGACTGAAAGATGCACTCTACATGCTCGAAAGCCGCGGACTGCACGTCACGTTCACGGGCAAGGGCTCGGTACGCACGCAGAGCATCCCCGCGGGCCGCAAGATACGCGCAGGGCAGCATGTGGCCATAACGCTGAGGTAGTAGTGTATACAATGACAGCTGTTCGCCGACGGCGGAGGAATGCAAGAGTGTAAAACGAATTGCAGTCCGCCGCGTGGGGCGGCGGCGAACTGCCGATATCGCGCAGCGATATCGAGATGTCGGCAGAAATATAGAATAACATAAAATAACAGATATTGCGACAGAATGAAACGACTTAGCGAACTGCTTGCGGCCACGGCCGTGCGGACCATAATAACCTCGGCCGATCCCGAGATCGCGGCCCTGCGATACGATTCGCGCAAGGCGGGGGCGGGCGACTGTTTCTTCGCCGTGCGCGGCACGCAATGCGACGGCCACGAATTTATAGCCGACGCGGTACGGGCGGGCGTGGCGGCCGTGGTGTGCGAGGAGCTGCCCGCCGAACAGAAGGAAGGGGTGAGCTACGTGGTGGTGGACGACAGCAACGGTGCATTGGCCGACATGGCCGCCGCGTTCTACGACAACCCCTCGCACGAGTTGCGGCTGGTGGGAGTCACGGGCACCAACGGCAAAACGACCGTCGCCACGCTGCTGTGCGACCTGTTCGGCGCAATGGGTTGTCGCGCGGGGCTGATCTCGACGGTAGTCTACCGCGTGGGCGACCGCGTGGCGGAATCGACCCATACCACGCCCGACGCCGTGCGACTCAATGCCATGCTGCGCGAGATGGTCGAGGCGGGATGCGACTACTGTTTCATGGAGGTGTCGTCGCACTCGATAGTGCAGGAACGTATCCGCGGACTGAAGTTCGAAGGGGCGGTATTCACCAACATCACCCACGACCATCTGGACTATCACAAGACCTTCGCGGAGTATATCAAGGCCAAGAAGCGTCTGTTCGACTCGCTGCCGAAAGATGCCTTCGCGCTGGTGAACGCCGACGACCGCAACGGCGAGGTGATGGTGCAGAATACCCGCGCCCGCGTGCGGCGTTACTCGATGCGCACGGCGGCCGACTTCAACTGCAAGATCACGGAGATGCTCTTCGACGGCATGCTGCTGCGCATGGACGGCAGCGAAATGTGGGTCAATTTCCTCGGACGCTTCAATGCCTGCAACCTGCTGGCCGTATACGGTGCGGCGCGGCTGCTCGGGGCCGACAAGGACGAAACGCTGCGCACGATGAGCGCGCTGCACTCGGTGAGGGGACGGTTCGAACCCGTACGCTCGGCGTCGGGAATAACGGCCATAGTCGACTACGCTCACACGCCCGACGCGTTGGAGAACGTGATAGCCACCGTGAACGACATACGCAAATCATCGCAGCAGCTCATCGTGGTGTGCGGCTGCGGCGGCGACCGCGACCGTACCAAGCGTCCCGAAATGGGGGCCATAGCCTCGCGCGACGCCTCGATAGCGATATTCACCTCGGACAATCCCCGTACGGAGGATCCCGAAGCGATCCTCGACGAGATCATGGCGGGCGTCCGCAAAGGAGCGCGTTGCCTGCGCATAGCCGACCGCACTCAGGCCATCCGCACGGCGGTCATGCTGGCGAAGCCCGGCGATATAATCCTCGTTGCGGGCAAGGGTCACGAGACCTACCAAATCGTGGGACACGAAAAGCGTCATTTCGACGACCGCGAGGAGCTGGCCGAGGCGTTCCGTGAGGCAAGAATCTGACGAGCCGCAGGTCGCCCACGACGTCTCGCAACTCTTCGGGGTTTTCGGGGCGCAGCCTGCGGGGACCGCATGAATGAGCGAATGCGAATAGCGGGCCTCCGCGGCGGGAGGCTGCGGCCCGCGCGACTCTTTAAGAGTCGCAGACGTAACACACCATGCCCTCCGCAGGCTGCGTCCCGCAGGGACACTATTGATGAATAAAAAAATAAACACACGAAAAACTAACGTTTAAAAACAGACATGCTTTACTCACTGTTCCGTTATCTCGATCGGTTTTACGACATCCCCGGTTCGGGTATGTTCCAATACATTTCGTTCCGTGCGGCTGTGGCCGTCATTCTGGCGCTGCTGATAACCATATTCTTCGGGCGGTCGATCATCCGCGCCCTGCAACGCCATCAGATAGGCGAGGAGATCCGCGATCTCGGTCTCGCGGGACAGCTCTCGAAAAAGGGCACACCCACCATGGGCGGCATAATCATCCTGCTGGCGGTGCTGGTTCCGGTGCTGCTCATGGGGCGGTTGGACAACGTATACGTGCTGCTGATGCTCGTCTCGGCCGTGTGGCTGGGCTGCATAGGTTTTCTCGACGACTACATCAAGACGTTCCGCCACAAGAAAGAGGGTCTGAAAGGTAAATTCAAGGTCGTGGGACAGGTAGGTCTGGGTATCATCGTGGGAGTAGTGATGTGCTTCTCGCAGAATGTGGTGATACGCGAAAAGGTGTCGGCACCCTCGGAGACGGTGTATGTCGACGAGGCGGGGCAGACCGTGGTGACGCAGACTCAGCGCGCCGTGATGGATCCCACGCCGCAAAAGACTACCAAAACCACCATACCGTTCATAAAGAACAACGAGTTCGACTACGGCTGGATAGTGGGCGGCAACGGCCTGTTGACACTGTTGCTCTACATAGCCGTGGCCATATTCGTGGTGACGGCCGTGTCGAACGGGGCCAACCTCACCGACGGACTCGACGGCCTGCTGACCACGGTGTCGGTGCCGATAGTGATGGTGCTGGGCGTGCTGGCCTATTTGTCGGGCCACATAATCTACGCCGATTATCTGAACATAATGTACATCCCCGATTCGTCGGAACTGGTGGTCTTCGCCGCGGCCATGTGCGGCGCGCTGATAGGTTTCCTGTGGTACAACTCGTTCCCCGCCCAGATATTCATGGGCGACACGGGTTCACTCTCGATAGGCGGCATCATAGCCGTGTTCGCCCTCTGCATCCGCAAGGAGCTGCTGTTGCCGCTTCTGTGCGGACTCTTTCTGGTGGAATCGGTGTCGGTGATGATGCAGGTGAGCTGGTTCAAATACACCAAGCGGCGTTACGGCGAGGGACGGCGAATATTCCTCATGTCGCCCCTGCATCACCACTACCAGAAGGCGGGCATCTTCGAAACCAAGATCGTCATGCGCTTCTTCATCGTGTCGATGCTGCTCAGTGCACTGACGCTGGTCACGCTCAAGATACGATAGAGGCTGCGGTTCGCAGAACCGCGCGGGCCGCCGAAGACAGCACCGCTGTGCGGTGCATTGATTAGAAATTGCATATAACAACTAAAACCATGAAACGAATAGCAGTTCTGGGAGGAGGAATAAGCGGCTACGGATCGGCCGTGCTGGCCAAGCGAAAGGGATTCGACGTGCTGCTGTCGGATGCGGGCACCATAGCCGAACGCTACCGACGCATACTCGACGCCGAGGGCGTGGAGTACGAGCAGGGCGGACACACGATGGAACGCATCCTCGCAGCCGACGAAATAGTGAAGTCGCCAGGCATACCAGAAAAGGCCGCCGCGGTGCGAGCCGCGCGAGAGCGCGGAATCCCCGTGATCTCGGAGATGGAGTTCGCCTGCCGCCACATGGGCAAAGCCCGCACGATATGCGTCACGGGATCGAACGGCAAGACCACCACCACCTCGCTCATCTTCAAGATCATGCGCGACGCGGGCGTGAACGCGGCTCTGGGCGGCAACATAGGCGAGAGCTTCGCCTACTCCGTAGCGACGGGCAATTACGACTGGCATGTGCTGGAGCTGAGTTCGTTCCAACTCGACGGCATGTACGATTTTCGGGCCGACGTGGCGGTGCTGACCAACATCACGCCCGATCACCTCGACCGCTACGATTACTGTTTCCAAAACTATGTCGACTCGAAGATGCGCATCGTACGCAACCAGCATTCGCGCTGTGCATTCGTCTACTCGGCCGACGATCCCGTCATCGCGGGCGAGCTGGGCAAATACGACCTGCGCATGCGCCAATTGCCTTTTGCGGCACGTACGGCCGTGGCGAGCGACGCGGGCGATGCTTTCCTCGATCCCGACGGCGAGTTCGTTGCCCGCGTGGGGGACAAGGAGGTACGTATCGACACCTCGCGTATGAAAATCCGCGGGCTGCACAACGCCTACAATGCAATGGCGGCCGCTCTGGCCACGCTGGCCGCGGGAATCGATCCCGAGTCGATAGAGCGGTCGATATACGGATTCTCGCCCGTCGAGCACCGCTTGGAACCCGCGGGTGAGCGCGACGGCGTGCTGTGGATCAACGATTCGAAAGCGACCAATGTCGATTCGGTGTGGTATGCGCTGGAGAGCATGACTCGCCCCGTAGTATGGATCGCAGGCGGCACCGACAAGGGCAACGATTACGAGCCTCTGAAAACATTCGCGCGCGAGAAAGTACATACGCTGGTCTGCATGGGCCTCGACAACGCCAAACTGGTGAAAGAGTTCACGGGAGTGGTCCCCGAGATCGTCGTCGCGTCGTCGCTCGACGAGGCCATGCCGGCTGCGCGGCGTGCGGCGCGCGAGGGCGATGCAGTACTGCTGTCGCCCGCCTGCGCCAGCTTCGATCTCTTTAAGAATTACGAGCAGCGCGGCGAGCTGTTCAAGGAGTGGGTGCGCGAAAATGTATTGAAATAGACAACACGCACGATATTCGGGCAGCACAGCCTGAGGAGGTCGCTAACGAGTGTAAAGCGCCGAGGCTGCGGCCCGCGCGACTCTGACGAGTCGCATACGTCATGCCACCGAACGCAGTGAGGATTGGCACCGCAAACGAAAATCGAAAAGACGGCAATGCTTGCGGTATTACGGTAAAAATACGGAAAATCATGACCGACAACAACGACAACAACTATTCGGATTACGTGCGGCGCGTGGCCGAAGCGGATGCCGAGGCCGATGCCCGAAAAAGAACGCGGCAGACCGATCGCATCGAGGAGAAGCCTCACATCGCACGCGAAGAGGATGCGGACCACGATGACGCTCGGAGCGCTGCTCAGGGCGGCTGGGTCGCTCTGGCGCGACGGCTGTTCGGCGGCGACCGCGTGCTGTGGGTCATCATCATATCGCTGATGATAATCTCGGTGCTGGTGGTATACTCATCCACCGCCAAGATGGCCTACAACGCCCGCTCGGCTCTGTCGACGTCACAGTTTCTGCGTTCGCAGCTCTTTCTGCTGGCGCTGTGCATCGTAGCTCTGTTTTTCGTACACAGGGTCAACAGCATAACCTACCGCAAGCTCTCCACGCCGCTGTTCATATTGTCGCTGCTGCTCACGGCATCGGTATACTTCATGGGCGTGACGACCAACGGCGCGGCACGCTGGATCCCGCTGTTCGGATTCCAGTTCCAACCCTCCGAGATGCTGAAGGTGACGCTGGTGATGTATCTGGCGCAGCAGCTCGCCGCGCGGCAGTCTACGGTCCGCACCATGCAGATCGTGCCCTCGCTGCAATTCTGGACGTGGATGCAGCCCAAGCAGAAACGCGTGTGGCGCGAGGGAGGACTCGCCATCTTCGTACCCATAGTGTTGTCGTGCATGGTCATAATGCCTGCCCACACCTCGTCGGCGGTGCTGGCATTCGTACTCTCGCTCGCCATGCTCTACATCGGTCGCGTGAGATGGTCGGAGATATTCCGCCTGGTGAAGTGGGCCGTGGCGGGCGCGGCGTTGGTCGCGCTACTCGGTCTGGGCCGCAGTCATACGGCACACGGACGTATATCGACGTGGCTCGAATTGTGGACCACGCCGCGTATGGAGATCCCCGTAGACGAGCTGACCGACACGGAACGTTCGATGATAGCCATCTACAGCGGCGGCATACTCGGCCGCGGCGCGGGACAGAGTGCGGTGCGAGTGGAGATGACCCACCCCGAGAGCGACTATGCCTTCGCCTTCTTCGTCGAGGAGTACGGCATAGGCATAGCCATGATACTCATAGCGTTGTATGTGTGGGTATTTTTTCGGGCCATCGAGATATTCGAGCGATGTCCCAAGAAATACCCCGCCATGCTCTCGCTGGGCATCGCGCTGCTCATCACGGGGCAGGCTCTGTTGCACATCATGGTGACGGTGAACATCATTCCAGAGACGGGACAGACCCTGCCGATGATCTCGCGCGGAGGTTCGTCGCTGCTGTTCACCGCCGTAGGACTCGGTATGATCCTCAGCGTGAGCCGCCAGACCGAGGAGGGCTCGCACAGCGAGGATGTTTAAGAGGCGGGAAATGCCGTTCGCCGACGGCGGAGGACGAAACGAGCTTCGCGAGTTGCAGTCCGCCGCGTGGGGGCGGCGGCGAACTGCCGACATGGCCGAGCCATGTCGATATTAAGATATTTTAAGCATTATGGACGACATAAGACTCGACAAATACCTTTGGGCCGTGCGCATATTCAAGACGCGCAGCGACGCGGCTGAAGCCATACGCAACAACCGCGTGACGGTGAACGGCGGCTATTGCAAACCCTCGCGCGAGGTGCGCGAGGGCGATATAGTGACGGTAAAACGCATGCCTGTGGTCTATAAATATAAGGTGACCGGAATCGTCAGCAGCCGCCAGCCCGCCAAAAACGTGCCCGACTACTGCATCAACATAACTCCGCAGGAGGAGCTCGACAAACTCACGGCACCCCGTGAGACCGTCTTCGTGTTCCGCGAACGCGGCACGGGACGTCCCACCAAAAAGGAACGGCGCGAGATCGACGCCCTGATGGACGGCATCGTCTACGACGACGAGGAGTAGATGCCTTAAGGCGTCTCGGCTATCCTCACCGTCCAGCAGCGGCCCGCTATGCGCGTGAGAGCCATGCGGTGCGTGTCGCCGCTGCGCATCCCCGTACGTCGGCGCACCTCGTCGACCGAAAAGGGAAAGTCGCGGCACAGAATATCGACTCCCGCGCCGCGCAATTCGCGCTTCAGCGCCTTCGGATCATATGGTTCTATGCGCTCTATCGGGAGTACCCGCCCCAATACGCACTCGGGTTTGTCGCATGCGAAAGCGAACGAATTGTCGCTCCAGGCGTCGGCCTTGCCGCGCAGATGGCGGATCGCGAGGCGAGCCTTCTGCAATGCCACGTCGGGCACCACCAGCCAAGAGTAGCGGTCGGGGTCGAAATCCTCCGCACACGGTTCGCACCGCGCATCCTCGCGCGGAACCTCGAAACGGCCTATCCCTATCGCTTCGGCCGCAACGGCAGGTCGTCGCCCGTCGACATAGATCATCACCTCCTTGCACTCGCCGCGCAGCGACACGACCTCCGCACCGCAATCGCCGAAGATGCGGAACGCCTCGTCGATGTCGAACAGCGGCGAACACTTAACGGCCAGACGGTCGCTCAGCCGCCGCAGTTCGGGCAGCAACGCCACCACGTCGGGCGAACAATCCTCCATTCGCACAGCTCTGCGTCCCTCCGTCGTGCGGCGGTCGGGATCGGCGTATATCCAGTCGAACCGCTCGCGACACGAGGCTATGTAATCCTCGGCCGAGGCGGTGACGACCTCCACATTCGCAATGCCCGTGCGTCGCATGTTCTCGCGCACCGTATCGGCCAGCACCTCGTCCCGCTCGACGGTTATCACTCTGTCGAATCGTCGGGCGAGGGCCGCGGCGTCGATGCCCAGTCCGCAGGTGAGATCGAGGACCGAGCTGCCCGAAATGCGCTTCGCTGCGGCGCACTCCTCGCTCGACGACTGTTCGAACGCTCGCGGCGGAACAATGCAGCGCGCCGCCCACAGCGACGGCAGTTTGGTGCGGGCACGCTTGAGATATTTCACCTGCGTGGCCACTTCGCGCGCATGAGGTATGCGACGATCGAGGGCAATCTGCAACGGATCGCGTTGCAGATTGCCCTCGATGGCTTCGCGCACTTCGCGCGAAAGCAATATTTCGAACTCTTCGCGGGTCATAGACTTACTTCATGAATACGAACCACACCGCCATAACGAGGCATGCAAAAGCCGCGAAATGGTTCCAATGCAACGATTCGCCCCGAAAAAATACGGTAGTGAACACCGTAAATACGACGAGCGTGATGACCTCCTGAATCACCTTTAACTGCATGAGCGAGAAAGGGCCTCCGTTTCCTGCAAACCCTATGCGGTTGGCGGGTATCTGGCATGAATATTCGGCCAGCGCAATCGTCCACGAAAAGAGTATAACCGCATAAAGCGGCCACGACGACGCTATTTTCATCTGCTGCAACTTCAAATGACCATACCACGCGAAAGTCATAAACACATTCGACACCAACAGCAACACTATAGTATAAACGGTCTTCATTTACATATTCGGGGTTAACAATAATCCTCTACACATATCGGCCCGCATTTCGAATGCGAGCCGATAAGGATATCAAAGCCGTAACGGATCGACACTTATTTTATATCGATCGAGTTGAGCAACTCCAATTTGCCGTCGGCGATGAGCTTGAGGATCAACTCGCCGAACAGCGTGTTCTGCCATGCGAACCACTCGCGGGTGAAGTGGTCGGGATCGTTCACGTCGAACGACTCGTGCATGAATCCCGTACCCGCGTCGGTACGCATCAACATCTCGATACACTCCTTTATCTCGGCATCGTCGTCGGAGGTGAATGCCTTCATCATTATGCTCATGGGCCAAGCCATGTCGTAACCCACATGCGGACCGCCTATGCCCTCGCCCGCCTTGCCGCGGAAGAAATAGGGGTTGTTCTCGCTCCACACGAAACGGCGCGTGGCAGCGTAAATCTTCTCGTCTATAACCTCGGGATTGAGATATTTCATGGCCAGCAGGCTCGGCACATTGGCATCGTCCATCAGGTGGTAGTTGCCGAATCCGTCGACCTCGAAAGCATACATGCGACCGAATTCGGGGTGGTTATATACTGCATACTTGTCGAGAGCGGCAGCCACCTCGTCGGCCAGCGCATTGCACTCGGCTGCCAGATCGGCCTTGCCGTTCACCTTGGTGAGAATCTCGGCGGCCTTGCGCAGCGACGATACGGCGAAGAAATTCGACGGCACCAGGAACTGGAACACGGTAGCGTCGTCCGAAGGACGGAAGCTCGACACGATGAGTCCCACGGGATTCACCGGCGCGCCCAGGCCGTCGTTCGAAAGGGTATCGAACTGGCGGTCGGTCTTGCGGCGGAACTTGTAGGGACCGTCGCTCTCCTTGCGCTGCTGCTCGCGGAAGGTCTTCACGATTTTGCCCACGGCCTCGATCCACTCCTCGCCGAACACCGACGCATCGCCCGTGGCCAGCCAGTACCAATAGGCCAGGCGGATGGGATAGCAAAGCGAGTCGATCTCGTATTTGCGCTCGTGCAGTTCGGGTTTCATGTCGGTGAAATCCGACTCCCAGTCCGAACCCGTGGGGCCGTCGTTGAACGCATTGGCATAGGGATCGATGTTAATGCACTTTATCTGACGGTTTATCACACCCGCAAGCATGGCTTTCAACTCGGGATCGTCGGCCGCCAACTGAACATAAGGCCACACCTGAGCACCCGAGTCGCGCAACCACATGGCGTGAATGTCGCCTGTATATACAAATGTGTCGTCCTTGCCGTCGGCATCCTTGCGATAATGCACCGTGGTGTCGAGTGTATTGGGGAAACAGTTTGCGAACATCCACGCGAGGCGCTCGTTGGTGAGCATGGCCTGCACCTCGGCTATCTTCCGCTCGACGCTCTGCGAGGTGAAGAGCCTCTCGGCCTCGTCGGGACGCTGACACACGTATTTGCCGTCCGCGACGGTGGGTTTGGGCTGCGATGCCTCGGTCGGGGTTTGCTTCTCGGCGGCACTCTTTCCGCCGTTGCAGCCTGCCGCCGCGAGCGCGAGAGTCATGGCTGCCAGAACGTATATTCCTTTCATATTCGTTTTGAATTTTTATTCGGTTCGGACACAAAGATACGCTGTTTTTGCGACATGTCCATGCCCGAATCCTATTTTCGATCCGCAGTCCCTAAAACCGCCCGCCATTCGGGAGCTGTTCGCCGCGAGACTCGCCGCACAGGGCCTAAACTATTTCTTTTTGAAGCAGTCGGCGGCGCGCATGGTCTCCTTGGGCGAGGGCGAATAGATGCCGAAAACCAATTTGTATTCGGGCTCCATAGTGGTGATGTTGACCGACGAACCGATAACGCCCAGAACGCCGTTTTTGGCGACCTTCTGTCCTTTCTGCACGCTCGTGCGTTCGAGATTGGCGTAGGAGGTGATGTATTCGCCGTGCGCGACGAATACGTCGTATTTGCCCGATATGCGGTTACGGCGCACCTCCACCACCTTGCCTTCGTAGATGGAGCGTACCGAAGCACCTTTCGAGGCGACGATCTCGGCCATATTGTCCTTGTATTTGCGGACGCGGCCGCCGTCGACGGGCAAATTGAGATTGGAGGTTTTTCGCGAGAACGATGCACCAGCCGTATTGCCTTTCGTCAGTTTGCGCAGAGCATCGATGGCGGCATCCAAACGCTCCTCGCTCGCCATCTTCTCACGCAACGCGGCCTGCTCGCGCGCCGAGAGTTGATTCATGGCTTTGCGGGCCGAGGCGACGTCGTGCTGCAACTTCTCACGCTGCGATTCTGCGCTGCGTTGCACCGAATCGAGCGATACACGCCTCTGCTCCAGCGAAGTCTGCTGTTCGGCAATGGCCGTTCCGAGCGAATCGATGCGTCGCATCCTGTCGGCACGCAGCGCGGCCACGGCGCGGATATTGGAGATGCGTCGCGCGACATCGGTGAAATCGCGCGCCGAGAGCAGATAGGTCATATAATTGTTATGCCGATAGTTGCGATATGCTTCGCGCACCATTTCGGCATAGCGGTCGCGCTCCGTCGCAAGGTCGCTGCGCGCCGCGACAAGCAATGAATCGTTGTGCGATATGCTGTTGCTGATATCCGATATCTCGCGTTCGGTCTGCGACAAAAGCCTATTGCGCGAGTCTATCTGACGCGTGATGGATTGCACGCGCTGCTGAGCCGACGATTTGTCGCGCTTTATGCCCGACAGCCGCTTCTCCTCGGCCTCGATCTGACGCTCCAGCTCGGCTATCACGCGCCTCTGCTCCTCGATGCGGGCTGCTTCGGTCTTCGATTTGGTTTGGGCGCGGAGATCGTGCGCGGCAAATGCGCCGGTCGTCGCGACGACTAACAAAAAAATGCGGAAAAATCTCTTTATCGTTTGCATTTCGGTCGGGTGGTACGGGATCACTTCTTCTCTTTCCCGGCCTTGCGGGGTTCGGGCGCTCCTTTGAGCTTTTCGATGCGGGCTTCGATCTCGGCCGCATCGCCGCCGGCCTCCAATGCCTTGCGCCAATAGGTCTCGGCCATGAATTTCTCGCCCAGTTCGTAGAGTATGTCGCCGTAGTGGAGCGGCAACGCGGCGCTGCCCGAGGTGTCGAGCGAAAGCGCCTGACGCATACTCTTGCGAGCCTCGTCGTAACGTCCCAGCTTGTAGAGTATCCAAGCGTAGGTATCTATGAATGTGGCGTTGTTCTGCTCCAGCTCGATGGCACGCGACGACATCTCCAGCGCGCGTTCCAGATCGCGGCCCTCCTCGCTGAGATAGTAGGCGTAGTTGTTGAGCACCGAGGCGTTGTCGGCACGGTAAGCGAGAGCTTTCTCATAGGCTTGGTAGCATCGCTTGGCGGCTGCCTTGGCGCTCATGCCGACTTTCACGGGAGGCGCGGCGCTGTCGCGACGGGTATCGCGGCCCGCGGCAGCCTCCGACATTTGATGATAGGTGTCGCCGATGAATCCCCACAATTGTCCGCGAAGCGAGTCGGTATCGGCGAAACGCAGCGCTTCGGAGAAAGTGTCGACAGCACCCTTGTAGTCGCCCTTGATGAAGCGGCGGTTGGCCTTGCGGATGTAGAGCACGGGATCGTCGGGAAAAAGTTCGACGGCGCGCTGCACGTATCTGTCTACCGAATCGGGATGTTGCAGATAGTCCTCGATATCGATCACCGCCATGTAGTAATCCATCTGCGGCGGCTCGTCGGCGAGGTGCAGTTTGAAATGCCGCAATGCGGTCTCAACGTTTCCGCCCGCCAGCAGATGATCGCCGTATATGTCCACAGCACGCTTGTCCGACGGATAGCGTATGGCCAAAGTCGAGGCCAAAGCTCCTATGCGGAAAAAGTGCTCGCCGTAGAAGTTACGGTCGGCGGTGAGGCGTCGGTACAACTCTATTTTGCGGTCGAGAGGGAAGTCGTCGAGAGCGAAAAGACGCTTGAGCGTGGCAAGGTATCCCGCCATGTCGCCGCGCTTCGAACAGAAATCGGCGTATACCGTCACCGCATCCACATCGGTGGAGTCCATTTCGATGGCCTGCCGCAACGTGACGTCGGCCAACGAATCGCGCCCCGCCGCAGCATATGCCTCGCCGAGCGAGAGAACGTTGCTCTGCTCGTAAGGTGCGGCCTCGACGGCCTGACGGGCCTCGTCGATGGCACGGTCGAATTGCCGTGTAGATGTCAGGAGCATGCGCTTCATGTTGCTCAGATAGTTTATCTTGCCGAAACGCATGTCGGCCGAATCGAGTATGGTGATGGCCAGATAGGGCTGTCCTTTCTGCTGATAGAGCATCGCCATAATGCGGTAGTTGTCGGGATTCTTGCCGTCGATGCGCATCAGACGGCGATAGAGCGGCGCGGCCTCGTCGTAACGTCCCGCCAAGATGAGCGTCTGCGCGTAAAGACTCATGTACCAGCGACTGGCGGTGTCGGCGGCATAGGCACGGCGGGCGTAGTCGACGGCGCGGGCAGGATCGCTCTCCATGTATTGCGAAGCCAGCTCGTAGAGCGCGGGCGCGAAGAGCGAATCTTCGGCCAACGCCTCTTCGTAGAGCCGTCGCGACTCCACCGAATCGCCGTAAACGGCCGCGCGTTTCAACCCGTCGGTGAATTTATAGAGAGCACGCAACGAGTCGGGAACGACCAATTTCGGTTTGCCGTCGGCGGCCGAATCCGTCGTATCGCGCTTCAAGGCATCGAGATTTATCCGCGGAGCTGTCGAGGCGGGAATCTGTTTAGTGCCGCGCAATTTGCGGAACGGACGCTCGGGCACGCGCACCGAGTCGGAGGTGTCGGCAACGATTCGCCGCGGCGGCCGAAGTCGCTCGGGCGCAAGCATGCGTGCCGTGGCCATGAATGCGCAACAGAGCATGGCTGCGAGCGACAGCATCAGAATCTTCGCGTATGTGACTTTTCCGTTCAAAGCGTTTTTTATTTCATTGTACTTCGGGGCGCGGTCTGCGGGGACTGCGTATGGGCGTTCGCTAACGGCAGAGGCCTCCGCGCGCCGCGGTGCGGCGTTATCTTCGGCGGCTCGCACCTTCGGTGCGCCCCCCGCAGCCGCCGAAGATAAATGTCATACACGTCCCCGTCTGCGAACAGCAGGCCG
>CAUDHE010000041.1 GCA_958449275.1 uncultured Alistipes sp.
GGGCCGCGACCACGCCGTCACGATGGTCCAGAAGTGGCCCGTGAAGCAGGCCGTTCGCTGCTATGCCGAGAAGCCGCGTCCCTCGCGCGTGATGGAGACGGGAGTGCGCGCCATCGACACCTTCAACCCCATGGCCGAGGGCGGCACGGGCTTCATCCCGGGACCGTTCGGTGCGGGCAAGACGGTGCTTCAGCACGCCATATCGAAGCAGGCCGACGCCGATGTCATAATCATGGTGGCGTGCGGTGAGCGAGCCAACGAGGTGGTGGAGATCTTCGCCGAGTTCCCCGAACTGGTCGATTCGCGCACGGGTCATAAGCTGATGGAGCGCACGATCATCATATGCAACACGTCGAACATGCCCGTGGCGGCGCGCGAGGCTTCGGTTTATACGGGTATGACCATCGGCGAATATTACCGCGCGATGGGTCTCAAGGTGCTGGTTATGGCCGACTCCACGTCGCGTTGGGCGCAGGCTTTGCGCGAGATGTCGAACCGTTTGGAGGAGCTCCCGGGCCAGGATGCTTTCCCGATGGACTTGTCGGCGATCATCTCGAATTTCTACTCGCGTGCGGGTTTGGTGAAGCTGAGCAACGGCAAGACGGGTTCGGTGACCTTCCTCGGTACGGTGTCGCCCGCGGGCGGTAACCTTAAGGAACCCGTGACGGAGTCGACGAAGAAGGCGGCGCGCTGTTTCTATGCCCTTTCGCAGGGCCGTGCCGATTCGAAACGTTATCCCGCGATCGATCCGCTCGATTCGTATTCGAAATATTTGGAGTATCCCGAAGTGGTGGAGTATCTCGACGGTCACATCGGCAAGAGCTGGGTCGACATGGTATACGAGGGCAAGACCATCGTGCAGCGAGGCAAGGAGGCGAACGATCAGATCAATATTCTGGGTGACGACGGCGTGCCCGTCGACTATCACGAGCGTTTTTGGAAAAGCGAACTCATCGACTATGTGATTTTGCAGCAGGACGCTTTCGACGACATAGACGCCAATTGCCCGATCGAGCGTCAGAAGATGATGTACGAAATGGTGCTCGGCGTCTGCCGCCGCTCTTTCGATTTTCAGGATTTCGAAGCCTGCTCGCGATTCTTCAAGGGGCTGATAAACCTTTTCCGACAGATGAACTATTCGGAGTGGCAGAGCGAGAAGTTCCTCGACTACAAGCGTCAGATAGAGGAGCAGGTGAATGAACAACTTTCAAAATAAGGGGCAGCTATGACAACACGAGCATTTCAGAAAGTATATACCAAGATAGACAACATAACCAAAGCCACCATTACCCTGCGCGCTTCGGGCGTGGGCAACGACGAACTGGCCACTGTGGGCGGCAAGTTGGCTCAGGTGGTTAAGATCATGGGCGAAAACGTCACTTTGCAGGTCTTCGCGGGCACCGAGGGTTTGGCCACCGATTCGGAGGTGGTATTCCACGGCGAACCGCCCAAGTTGCGCGTTTCGGACAATTTGGCGGGCCGTTTCTTCAACGCCTACGGCGAACCTCTGGAGGGCGGCGAGCCCATCGAGGGCGAGGAGCGCGAGATCGGAGGACCTACGGTGAACCCTTTCCGACGCAAGCAGCCTTCGGAGCTTATAGCCACGGGTATCGCCGGCATCGACCTTAACAATACCATCGTGTCGGGTCAGAAGATCCCGTTCTTCGCCGATCCCGACCAGCCATACAACGCCGTCATGGCCAACGTGGCGTTGCGCGCCAAGGCCGACAAGATCATATTGGGCGGCATGGGGCTTACCAACGACGACTTCCTTTATTTCAAGCAGGTGTTCGAGAACGCGGGTGCGCTGGACCGCATCGTGTCGTTCGTCAACACCACCGAGAATCCTCCCGTCGAGCGACTGCTGGTGCCCGATATGGCGCTTACGGCAGCCGAATATTTCGCGGTGGACAAGGGCGAGAAGGTACTGGTGCTGCTCACCGACATGACGCTTTACGCCGATGCGCTGGCCATCGTGTCGAACCGTATGGATCAGATTCCGTCGAAGGACTCGATGCCCGGTTCGCTCTATTCCGATCTGGCGAAGATTTACGAGAAGGCCGTGCAGCTTCCCAACGGCGGTTCGATCACCATCATCGCGGTGACGACCCTTTCGGGCGGCGACATCACGCACGCCATCCCCGACAATACGGGTTACATCACCGAGGGGCAGTTGTTCCTGCGCAACGATTCGGATACGGGTAAGGTTATCGTCGATCCGTTCCGTTCGCTGTCGCGTCTGAAGCAGCTCGTCATAGGCAAGAAGACCCGCGAGGACCATCCTCAGGTGATGAATGCCTGCGTGCGTCTCTATGCCGATGCCGCCAATGCCAAAACCAAGCTGGAGAACGGATTCGACCTCTCGGATTACGACGAGCGCGCACTGAAGTTCGCCCACGACTATTCGGAGAAGTTGCTGGCCATCGACGTCAATATCGACATCGATACCATGCTCGATACGGCGTGGACGCTTTTCGCCGAATACTTCACCAAGGAGGAAGTGGCCGTCAAGGCCGAGCTTATAGCTAAGTATTGGAAAGAATAATGCGATATGGCTATCAAATTTCAATATAACAAAACTTCGCTGGGTGAACTCGGCAAGCAGCTCAAGATGCGCCGTGCGGCGCTGCCGACCATCAAAAGCAAGGAGTCGGCGCTGCGTTCCGAGGTTAAGAAGGCGAAGGATACGGCGCGCGACTACCGCCGTCGTCTCGACGCTCTGGCTTCCGAGTACGACTACATGGCGGCGTTGTGGGAAGAGTTCGATCCGACGCTGCTTAGGGTGGCCGACGTCGAGCTGGACACGCAGAAGATCGCGGGCGTGCGTACGCCGGTGTTGCGGGACGTGAGCTTCGACGAGAAGTCTTACGATCTGTTCTCCTCGCCCGTGTGGTATGCCGACGGTATCGATCTGCTGAAGCGCATGGCGCGTCTGGGTATCGAGTACGAGGTTTACAACCGCAAGATGGAGTTGCTCGATTACGCCCGTCGCAAGACCACGCAGAAAGTGAATCTTTACGAAAAGGTACAAATACCCGGGTACGAGGATGCCATACGCAAGATCAAACGATTTATGGAGGATGAGGAGAACCTCTCGAAATCGGCACAGAAGATTGTCAAAACCCGTCAACAACAGGCTGCGGAGGGGTCTATGCTATGATAGTTAAAATGTCGCGTTACGACTTTGTGCTGTTTGCGGCGCAGAGCGATGATTTTATAGCCCGATTGCGCGAGCTGGGCCTCGTGGATATAACCACTGCTGGCTGGGAACCTGCCGAGCAGGATCGTCAGTTGCTGACCGATATCGACCATTACCGCAAAGCCGCCGATTATCTGCGGGCGTTTGCCGAGTCGGAGTCGATGGATTCTTCGGCGATACCCTATGCTTCGGGCGCCGAGGCTTACGAGGCTTATGCCGAAGCACAGCAGCGCAAAGCGTGGCTTACGGGCGAGATTGCGCGTTTGGACAAACTTTCCGACGAACTGCGCCCTTGGGGAGAATTTTCGACCGACGCTCATGCGTCGCTGGCGAGCTGCGGAGTGACGTTGCGTTATTTCGTGGCGCAGATATCCACGTTCGAGGAGTCGGAGAGCGAGTGGCGCGAGCGGTATACTCTGGAGGAGATAGCCCGTACGGCGACGTCGGTATATTTCGTGGCAGCGGTTTCGGCCGACGAAGATGTTGCCATCGATGCTCAGGAGATAAAGGCTCCGACACGGGATTACCGTGCCGTTGCGGCCGAAGCCGTCGAGGACCGCGCGCAACTCAAATCGTTGGATGCCGAGTTCTCGCGTTGCGCCGCGAGCGTAGGGGCCATCGAGGCCGAGTATGCCGTTCTCGCGCATCGGTTGCAGAACGTGAAGATACGCGGTACGGCTGTCGCTGCGGCCGACGGAACGCTGGTGGTCATGGAGGGATGGGCCGAAAAGGATATGTCGGCCGAGGTGGATGCGCTTTTGGAGGAGTACCCCAACGTGGTGTATCTTAAGAACGATCCCACGCCCGAGGACAATACCCCCGTGAAGCTGAAGAACAACCGTTTCGCTCGTCTGTTCGAGTTGGTGGGCAGTCTATATGCGTTGCCCAAATACGGTACGCTGGATCTTACGCCTTTCTTCGCTCCGTTCTACATGCTCTTTTTCGCCATCTGTCTCAACGACGCGGGTTACGGTCTTATTCTGCTGCTGGCGGGATTGTTTCTGGTGAAAAAGGGCGGCGCGGCGTTGAGGCGCGCGGGCTGGCTTACGGTGGTATGCGGCGGCGCGACGGTGCTGTTCGGATTTTATACGGGGTCGTTCTTCGGACTCAGCATTCCCGAAATGTTGGGGTATCCCGACATAGCCCATTCGCCGTTCCTCGATTTCCAGCAGAAGTTTTTCTCCTATGCCTTGGCTTTGGGCGTGTTCCAAATCCTGCTCGGCATGTTCATAAACATCTGCATGACCACGCACGTGTTCGGATTCCGTTATGCGCTCGGATCGTTGGGGTGGTTCCTGCTGATTCTGTCGTGCTGCCTTGCTTCGGGGTTGCAGATGCTCAACGAGGCGTGGACGATTCCCTTCTTCACGATGGGGTCGCCCGCATTCCTCGTCGTGGCGGGAATCTCGCTGGTGCTGATGCTTTTCTTCAATTCGCCGGGTAAGAACATATTTATGAACTTCGGTTCGGGATTGTGGAATACTTACAATAACATTACGGGTTTGTTGAGCGATGTGCTGTCGTACATCCGTCTGTTCGCCATCGGACTTTCGGGCGGCGTGCTGGCGCTGGTGTTCAACAGTCTCGCTTTGGGCATCACGGGGCTGGACGGCGACTTGTCGGCCTCGCCCTGGTGGGTCGTGGCGTTGCAGATAGTCGGAGCCTCGGTCATTCTGCTCGTGGGGCACGGCATCAATCTGTTCATGTCGACCATCTCGTCGCTGGTTCATCCCATGCGTCTGACTTTCGTGGAGTTCTACAAGAATGCGGGATTCGAGATGACCACACGTGCATTCCGACCGCTCGCGGACGAAACAAATAAGTGATAAATCAAAATTAAATTCAATAACACAAACGATTATGGAAAATTCAACAGCATTGATTTTGGCCTATGTGGGCGTGGCCCTCATGGTAGGCTTGGCAGGTATCGCTTCGGCGATCGGCACCTCTATCTGCGGCCAGGCGGCCGTAGGCGCCATGAAGAAGAACGACGGCGCATTCGGCAGCTACATGGCTCTTTCGGCGCTGCCGGGTTCGCAGGGTCTCTACGGTTTCGTATGTTTCTTCATGGTGACGAGCATCTACGACATCATCACTCCCGAGATTACCCTGTTGCAGGGTGCCGCCGTGTTCGGCATCGGTGTTTTGGTCGGCATCGTCAATCTGGCTGCCGCCGTTTTTCAGGGCAAGGTGTGCGCCAACGGTATCGCTGCGATAGGCAACGGTCACGACGTGATGGGTAAGACGCTTATTCTGGCCGCTTACCCCGAGCTTTACGCCATCCTTACCGTTGCGGCTACGTTCCTCATCGCCAGCGCAGTGGCATAGACCGATATGAGCGTTATGCAAAACGGCTCTCCCCAACGGGAGAGCCGTTTTTCGTTTACCGCTTCGTGGCGGGGCAGTCATCGAATCGGATTGCGTTCGATCTCGAACATCGCGAGTGCGACGGCATATTCGCGCACTTCGCTTCGGGATGCGAGCCGACAATAACGATACTCGGCGGGCAAGCGGCACCGTACCGAAAAATCGATAAGGTTGTCGGTGCACGATTCCAGCGTGATGCCGTCTGCATCGCGGCTGTCGACGACGGCCCATAGTGCACCGTCGTCGGGACAATCGGGATCGGTTCGGTGAAACAGATAAATTTCACCCGTTTCGAATTTGAAGTTTTCGAGCGACCGATCGCTGTCGGCCGCGGTCTCGCAACGTGTGCGGACCGAATTTTGATAAATAATCATAATTTTGGGTTTAATTTATTTGATAAAATTGCGCGGTTCTTTTAATTCTCGCGCAACGTGAAAAATAAATACAGATCGAATGATTCGACATACTTCCCTGTCGGAACATATTATTCGCCTAATCGGATATTTTACCTTGCGCGCAAATACGCATTTCGTTCCGTCGGACCGGCGGTTCCGTTGCGCGAATGCCTCGGGTGACGGTGCTCGGAGCGGGGATCGATTCGTGTGTGTGCTTCGCATCGGGTTAAATGAACGGCGAATGTCGAGGTTTACGAATTTTGTCGTATCTTTGTTTCCAAATACTCATTCGTTATGAAAAGTTTTATGGTTGCTATCGTCGCCGCTGCGGTCGTGGTATCGTGTGCGTCGCGTTCGAACAGCGCGAATAGCGGGGGCCGACGGACGCCTGTCGTGGAGCCGATACGCTACGGCTATAATGTCAAGGCCGTGTATCCGCATCTGAAATCGAGCTATACGCAGGGTTTGCAATTTGCCGACGGTGTGCTTTGGGAGGGCACGGGCGAGTGGGGCGAGTCGGTTTTGCAGCGTGTCGACCTCGAAAGCGGCAAGGCCGAAGTGCTGGTCCGCCTGCCGCGCAACGAGTTCGGCGAGGGAATTACGGTGCTGGGCGACAAGATATATCAGCTTACGTGGACTAACAACACGGTCCATATCTACGATCGTAGTGGCACGTTGTTGAAAAACGTCCGTTACCCGGGCGAAGGCTGGGGGCTTACGAGCGACGGCGAGCGGCTTTACATGTCGAACGGCTCGTCGCAAATATACAGGGTCGCGCCCGACAGTTTCAAACGCGAGGGCAGTTTCACCGTGACGCTTCGCGGCGAGCCCGTGCAGTATCTTAACGAACTGGAGTGGATCGACGGTCGTATTTGGGCAAATGTCTATACCACCGATTACGTGGTTATCATCAATCCCGAATCGGGTGCGGTCGAGGGCATAATCGACTTCGCGGGTCTGCTCGGCGCCGAGGATGTGGACGACGATACCGATGTGTTGAACGGAATCGCTTACGACGCCTCGTCGGGGCGGATATTCGTCACGGGTAAACGATGGGGCAAACTTTTCGAAGTGGAGATAGTAAAACAGTGAATATGACTTTTATCGAACATATTGCCAAACGCATCCTGCTCTTGGACGGTGCCGTCGGGACCCGTCTCATGGAGCGCGGTGCCTCGGGATGCCTCGAGGCGCTTTGCGTGACCGATCCCGCGGCCGTCGCGGCCGTGCACGAGGAGTATCTGGAGGCCGGTGCCGACATCGTGACCTCCGATACCATGTGCGCCGATGCGCTGTGTCTGAAGCGTTACGGGTTGCAGTCGCGATCTTACGAACTGGCGCGTGCGGGAGCCGAAATAGCCCGTGCGGCAGCCGTGAAGTACTCCACGGCCGAGCGTCCGCGTTTCGCGGCGGGTTCTGTGGGACCCACCGCGCGCAATCTGTCGCTCGCAACCGATATCGGTCCCGAACGTATGGCCGAGGTATATTCGGAGGTGATCCGAGGATTGCTGGACGGCGGTGCGGATATAATCCTTGTCGAGACGGCGATGGATGCGGCGAATGTGAAGATCGCAGTCGAGGAGTGCCGCAAGTTGAATCGCGATATTCCCGTAATGGTTTCGGCGGTTCTGTCGCGCATCGCGGGGCGTGTGGCGAACGGAGCGCCGATAGCGACCTTTTTGAGCGATTTGCCGCTCGACGATATCGATGTGTTGGGATTCAACTGCTCCGACGGACCTGCTGCTGCGGAGACTTCGGTGGCGGAACTCGCTTCGTTGTGCGCCAAACCTTTGGCTGTCTATCCCGCGGCGGGCGATCCGCCGTTGTCGCCGCACCGTTTCGCCAAGGGTATGGAGCGTATGTGCCGCTCGGGCGCTGTGAATGTCGTCGGCGGGTGTTGCGGGACGACACCGTCGCATATAGCGCAGTTGGCCAAGGTGGCCTCGCGCTGCCGTCCGCGCAGAGGCGGCCACATCAAACGCAGTGTAACGGAACAGATGTTATAAGTCATGGATATCAGGAATTTTCGTCGCGAATTGCATCGTCGGGCCGAGCTTTCGTTCGAGGAGCATGCCACGTCGGCTTACATCGCCGAGCGTCTTTCGGAGGCGGGCATAGAGTATCGTCCGATAGCCTCCACGGGATTGCTGGCCCGCATAGAGGGGCGTCGCGGGAACGCTAAACGGTGCGTGGTGCTCCGTGCCGATATCGACGCGCTGCCGATCAGGGAGCTTACGGGCGTGGAGTGGGCGTCGGGCAACGAGGGCGTGATGCACGCCTGCGGCCACGACTGCCATGCGGCGGTACTTTACGGGGTTCTGAAGCGTTTGCAGGCCGATCCCGATTTCGAGGGCACGGTGCTCGGATTGTTCCAGCCCGGCGAGGAGTGCGCCCCGGGCGGTGCGTCGCTTGTGCTGGCCGAGAATCCTTTCGATGCCTACGACGTCGAGGCGGTCATAGGCGAACATGTCGACGCCGATCTGGAGGTGGGCGAGATCGGTTTCTGCCCGGGCAAGTTCATGGCTTCTGCCGACGAGCTTTATTTTACGGTGAAGGGCGTGGGCGGCCACGCGGCCATGCGCAGCCGTATAAAGGATTCGGTTGTGGCCGTGGCCGACCTTATAATGCGCCTCAATACGCTCAACAGCGACGTATGCGTCGTGTCGGTCGGCAAGGTGACGGCCGACGGCGCCACTAACGTCATTCCCGAGCGGACGTCGTGCGCGGGTACCATGCGCACGTTCAACGAGAATCTTCGCGCCCGCGTGAAAGATATGATAACGCACATGGCCGAGGAGATAGAGTATAAATACGACGTGGAGGTCGAGGTCGACATACGTCACGGTTATCCGTGCGTGGAGAACGATCCGAGGCTTACCTACGAGGCGATGCTGCTGGCCGACGGCTGCGGATTCAAAGTGCGCGATCTGGAGATGCGCACCACGGCCGAGGATTTCGGCTTTTACACCCATGCGTACCCTTCGCTCTTCTATCGTCTGGGCGTGGGACGCGCTTCGGGACGTTCGCATACGGCGACGTTCCTGCCCGACGAACGGGCTTTGCAGATCGGCGAGGAGTTTATGTATCGCCTGACACTTAATGTATTGAACAGATGAAACAAGGAAAGAAAAAAGAGTCGCGACGCGACGCTTCGGCCAATGTCGACATGTCGACGCAGGACCGCGAGGCGTTCGTGGTGAATATGTTCCGGGAATTTCCCGAGAGAGCGTTCGCGCTCAAACAGTTGGTCGCCGCTGCGGGCGACAATTCTCGCGAGGCGCGTTATATCGTGCGCGAGATAGCGGAGAAGCTGGCCGACGAAGGCGTGGTCGAGAGATGCGGCCGCGACAAATATCAGCTCTCGGTGGCTCAACTGCCGCGTTACGAGGGTGTGGTGGATATGGTAAGCTCGGGCGCCGCATACGTGCGCGTCGAGGAGCTCGAGAAAGATATATACGTCAGTCCGCGCAACACCAATTATGCGTTGGACTGCGATAGGGTAGAGGTGGCTTTGCAGCGCAAGCCGCACCGTGCGGGCGACAATCCCGAAGGTGTGATTACGGCCGTGTTGGAGCGAAGCGGAAAACGATACGTGGGTGTGGCCGAGGTGACTCGGTCGACTATATTCGTGCATCCCGACTCTCGAAAACTGCCTATGGATATCTACTTCCCGCGTCGCGAGTGCCGTAACGTAAACGACGGCGACAAAGTGGTGTTCCGCATCGACGAGTGGCGCGAAGGCGACAAAAGTCCGCGCGGCGTGTTGCTCGACGTGTTGGGCCGTACGGGCGATAACGATACCGAAATGCACGCCATACTGGCCGAATACGACCTGCCTTACGAATTTGCCGAGGAGGTGGCGGGAGCGGCCGAGGCCATCGACAGCCGTATCACCGAGGCCGATTATGCCGAGCGTCGCGATTTCCGCGACGTGACCACGTTTACGGTCGATCCGGCCGACGCCAAGGATTTCGACGACGCTCTGTCGATCCGCGAGGTGGAGAAAGGCGTGTGGGAGATCGGCGTGCACATAGCCGACGTGACGCATTATGTGCGTCCCGAATCGGTGCTCGACTGCGAGGCTCGCGACCGAGGCACTTCGGTCTATTTGGTCGACCGCACGGTGCCCATGTTGCCCGAACGTCTGTCGAACGAATTGTGTTCGCTGCGTCCCGACGAGGAGAGTCTGTGTTTCTCGGCGGTGTTCCGTATGAACGAGGCCGGCGACGTGCTCGACGAGTGGTTCGGCCGTACGGTGATCTACTCCGACCGCCGTTTCACTTATGCCGAGGCGCAGGCGCGCATCGAGACGGGGGCCGGCGATTTCGCCGACGAGATATGCGTGTTGAACAATCTGGCACAGACCATGCGTCGCCGCCGTTTCAAGAACGGAGCCATCAGTTTCGACCGCGAGGAGTTCAAATTCATACTCGACGAGAACGGCAAGCCGCTGGGCGTGTATACCAAGGAGCAGAAAGAGTCGAATCAGATGATCGAGGAGTTCATGCTGCTGGCCAACCGCCGTGTGGCCGAGTTCTGTTCGAGCAGGGTCTCGGGCGGTCGCAAGACTCCGCGCTCGATGGTCTACCGCGTACACGACGAACCCAACGAGGAGAAGCTGACGCGTTTCCGCGAATTCGTGCTGCGTTTCGGATATCAGTTCCGCGCCTCGAAAGGGCGTGCGATAGCCAAGGGAATCAATAAATTGATGGCCGAAGTCAAAGGACGTCCCGAGGCGAATGCCGTATCGACGCTGGCGGTGCGAAGCATGTCGAAAGCGTTTTACACGACCGATAACATAGGCCACTACGGATTGGCGTTCAAATATTACACCCATTTCACGTCGCCCATACGCCGTTATCCCGACATGATGGTGCATCGTCTGCTGGCGCATTATCTGGCCGGCGGCAAGTCGCCCGACAAGAAGTCGTTGGAGGCTCAGTGCGTGTATGCTTCCGAACGCGAGATAGTGGCGTCGGATGCCGAACGCGCGTCGATCAAATACAAGATGGTGGAGTTCATGAAGGACAAGATCGGCGAGATGTACAAAGGTCATGTGTCGGGCATGAGCGAGTGGGGTATTTACGTGGAGTTGAACGATACTCACATCGAGGGCATGGCGTTTTTGCGTGATATCGAGGGCGATTACTATTCGTTCGACGAAGCCCGTTACGAGGTGGTGGGCCGCAACACGGGACGCCGCATGACTCTCGGCGACGAGGTGTGGATCCGCGTCAAGGGCGCCGATCTGCGTCGCCGTACGCTGGACTTCGAGTTGATAGTGCCTAAGCGCAAGAAGTAATGGAAGCTCGGGAGATATTCGCCAAGGCGCGCGACCGCGCCATGTTGTCGCGCGAGGAGGCATATTGGTTGTGGGAGAAGGCCGATTTGGCTGATCTGGCTGCCTTGGCCGACGAGGTCCGCCGCAGCGAGGTGCCCGATCCCGATGTCGTTACGTGGCAGATCGACCGCAACGTGAACATAACCAACGTGTGTATTTCGGGTTGCAAATTCTGTAATTTCCATTGCAAGCCGCACGAGGCCGAGCGGGCGTTCGTCACCACGATCGATGAGTATCGCGCGAAGATCGACCGCATGCTGGAGCTCGGCGGCGATCAGTTGCTGTTGCAGGGCGGGTTGCATCCCGAATTGGGCATAGAGTTTTACGAGGATCTTTTTTCGACATTGAAAAAACTCTATCCCTCGGTGCGTCTGCACGCTTTGGGTGCGCCCGAGGTGTCGCACATAGCCCGCGTGAGCGGACTCTCGCCGCGCCGCGCACTGGAGCGTTTGGCGACCGCAGGACTCGATTCGCTGCCCGGGGCGGGTGCCGAAATTCTCGACGACGGGGTGCGTCGCGCCATATCGCCCGCCAAGCCGAGCGCAGCCGAGTGGCTGGAGGTGATGCACGAGGCGCACATGATGAATCTGCCCACATCGGCGACCATGATGTACGGGCATGTGGAGACTCCGCGTCAGAGAATCGACCATCTGCTTGCCGTGCGTGATTTGCAGGCCCGTTGCCCTCAGGGCAATTACGGGTTCGTAGCCTTTATTCCTTGGATATTCCGTTCGCAAGGCACGCGGCTCGAGCGCGAGGGTGTCGTTTCGCGTTTCTCGCCGTTGGAGTACGTGCGCATGATAGCCGTCAGCCGTCTGGTGCTGTGCAATATCCGCAACATACAGGCTTCGTGGCTCACCGTTGGCAAGTCCGCGGCGCAGCTCGCCCTGCACGGCGGAGCCAACGACATGGGGTCGATAATGATCGAGGAGAATGTGGTGTCGAGCGCCGGCGCGCACAACAGTTTCGATGCCGCGGGCATTCGTCGGGCCATTAGCGAGGCGGGTTTCACACCGCGTCTGCGCGACCAGCTCTACCGTCTGCGCGACGATTCGGTCGCCGTCGCGGAATAAAAAGTCGTGCGGAATCCCATTAATTAAATTAAAATTAATTACCTTTGCATCCCGAAATGCGATTATGCACTGAAAAATAAAACAATATATAATTATGGAGATTACAAGAGAACAACGTGAGCAGGGCACCTCGTTACTGAAGGTCGTCGTAAGCGAAAAGGATTATGGTGAGGCAGTGGACAAGATGCTGCGCGAGTATAAGCGCAAGGCCAACATTCCGGGTTTCCGTCCGGGCATGGTGCCTATGGGCGTGGTTCGCAAGATGTACGGCAAGGGTGCCGTGGCCGAGCAGTCGTACCGTACGGCTTCGAACGCCGTGTTCGAGTATTTGCAGAAAGAGGGCATCGACTATGTGGGCGATGTGATTCCTTCGGACGAGCAGGGCGACTTCGATTTCGATAACAATACCGAGCACGAGTTCCTTTTCGAGATCGGCGAGGCCCCCGAGGTGAAGTTAGATCTTTCGGAAAAGGACAAGCTCGCTTATAATAAGATAGCCGTCGACGATAAGATGCACGACGCTTATAAGGACAACTACCTGCGCCGCTACGGCCGCTTGGTCGATGTGGACGAGGTGAAGAATGACGAGGCTCTGACGGTGGTTCTCGATAACGGCGACATGCGTATCGAGGATGCCTATGTGGGGCTGATCTCGATGAGCGACGACGAGCGCAAGCCTTTCATCGGCAAGAAGACGGGCGATAAGATGGACGTTAACGTCAACGAGCTTTACAAGACCGCTTCGCAGCGTGCCGCCGTACTTCAGGTGAAGGAGGACGAGCTGGAGGGTATCAATCCTCAGTTTACGATGGAGATCAAGCAGATCCGCCAGTTCGCCAACCCCGAGTTGAACGAGGAGTTCTTCAAGATGGCCTTCCCCGCGGGCAACGTGACGAGCGAGGCCGAGTTGGATTCGTTCGTCGATGCCGAGATCGAGAAGGAGCTGGGGCGCGAGTCGGACTATCTGTTCACGATCAATGTACGCGATTTCCTCATGGAGAAAGCCGCTTTACAGATGCCTGCCGAGTTCTTGAAGCGTTGGCTGTACGTTATCAACGAGGGCAAGTTCACCAAGGAGGATATCGAGAAGGATTTCGACGGATTCGTGAAGATGTTCACGTGGAACTACATCCAGAAGCATATCATCAAGGAGGCCGATCTTAAGGTGAGCGCCGAGGAGGTCGAGGCCGAAGCCAAGGAGTTCGCCAAGGCTCAGTTCGCGCAGTACGGCATGCCGTCGGCTCCCGACGAGATGATCGCCGGATTCTCGAAACAGATTTTGGAGAATAAGGAGCAGGCTCAGAAGATATACGAGAAACTCTACGAACTGAAGGTCGTGGACTACGTGAAATCGAAGGTTTCGGTAGACGTCAATTCGGTTTCGTCGGATGAGTTTGCCAAATTGGCGCAAGCGAACTAATATTCGTTAAAATATTCTGCGAGTTGGACTCTGGGCGTAATGTTTGCAGAGTCCAATTTTTGATATGACGGATCTATTGTCGGTCCGAAAAGTTTTTTGACGGATATCCGTCTGCGCGCGGCTCGGACGCAGCGGCCGAAGTCTCCTCATGATAAGGGGCGGGAGTTGTAAACTTGTTAAGCGGCGCTTGCCGCCGGTGCGGGGCTTGATTGGTCCGAAGCGGATAAGATATTGTAACTAAGAGTAATTATAAAGATTTGTTATGAGCGAGTTTGAAAAATATGCGCGCGGTCACTGCGGCATAAGCAGTCTCAGGCTGCACGATTTTCAGTCGTTGCAGGCGTCGTACATCTCACCGACCATCATCGAGGAGCGTCAGTTGAACGTCGCTACGATGGATGTTTTTTCGCGTCTGATGATGGATCGCATCATATTTCTCGGCGCCCCCATCTACGACGACGCGGCGAATATAATTCAGGCGCAGTTGCTCTTCTTGGAGTCGGCCGATCCCTCGAAAGATATACAGATCTATATCAATTCGCCTGGCGGTTCGGTTTCGGCGGGTCTGGGCATATACGACACCATGCAGCTCATTTCGAGCGACGTTGCCACCATCTGTACGGGACTCGCCGCTTCGATGGGAGCCGTGCTGCTCACGGCCGGTGCCAAGGGCAAGCGATCGGCTCTGCCGCATTCGCGCGTTATGATCCACCAGCCGCTGGGCGGAGCGCAGGGGCAGGCTTCGGACATAGAGATCACGGCACGCGAGATCATAAAAACCAAACGCGAGCTGTACGAGATTCTCGCCAATCATTCGGGCGTGGATATAGCCAAGATCGAGCAGGATGCCGATCGCGACTACTGGATGTCGGCCGCCGAGGCTAAGGACTACGGTCTTATCGACGACGTGCTGACGAAGCGTACCAATAACATCGGATAATATTTATGGCACAGAAAGGATATAAGGGATCGGGACACGGCGGCGACGACTGCTGTTCGTTCTGCGGTGCTAAACGCAGCGATGTCGCGCTCATGTTCCGCGGCGAGGATGGTTCGAACATATGTAACAGTTGCGTCGAGCGCGGTTACAACATGTTGGTGGAAAGCGATCTGATCGACGGCGCGAAACGTCGCGGCAAGGGTGCCGAATTTGCGGTTCCCGAATTGCGCAAACCGCAGGAGATAAAAGCTGTCCTCGACGAATATGTGATCGGTCAGGACGATGCCAAGCGTTATATGTCGGTGGCTGTCTACAACCACTACAAACGCATAATGAGCAAATCGGGCAAGCCTCAGGCCGCGGACGAGGTGGAGATCGACAAGTCGAATATAGTGCTGGTCGGTCCGACGGGAACGGGCAAGACTCTCATGGCCCGTACCATAGCGCGCGTGCTGAACGTGCCTTTCACCATCGTCGACGCTACGGTTCTCACCGAGGCGGGCTATGTGGGCGAAGATGTGGAGAGCATCCTCACCCGTCTGTTGCAGGTGGCCGACTATAATGTCGAGGCGGCCGAGCGCGGCATAGTCTTCATCGACGAGATCGACAAGATCGCGCGCAAGAGCGACAATCCGAGCATCACGCGCGACGTGTCGGGCGAGGGCGTGCAGCAGGCTCTGCTGAAGATTCTGGAGGGTACCGTGGTGAATGTTCCGCCGCAGGGCGGGCGCAAGCATCCCGACCAGAAATTCATTCAGGTCAATACGAAAGATATACTCTTCATCTGCGGCGGCGCGTTCGACGGTATCGAGAAGAAGATCGCCAAACGATTGAATACCCGTGCCATAGGCTTCGGCGTGCAGAGCGCGTCGGCGGTCGATCGCAACAATCTGATGAAATATATCATGCCGCAGGATCTCAAGTCGTTCGGGCTTATTCCCGAATTGGTCGGCCGTCTGCCGGTGCTTACCTGCATGCAGCCGCTCACGTGCGAGGCTCTGCGTTCGATATTGACCCGTCCGAAGAATGCCATAGTCAAGCAGTATGAGCGACTTTTGGCTATGGACGGCGTCGAGCTGCGTTTCGACGACGATGTGTTGGATTACATCGTGAGCAAGGCCGACGAGTACAAGTTGGGTGCGCGCGGTTTGCGGTCGATATGCGAGGCCATAATGATCGACGCCATGTACGACGTGCCCTCTTCGGGCGAGACTTCGTTTACCGTCACTCTCCCCTACGCGAAAAAGAGGATCGAGGGGGCGAATTTTTTGGAGCTGAAGCAGGTCGGTTAAGTTTTTTTGTATTACATTTGTATACGCGATCGTGCGCTCGGTTGCAACCGAGTTCGCGATCCGATCGCCGCAACCTCCGAAAAACGGCTTGTGTAACTGGAATTGATTAAAATATAATATGTTTGCTAACTCGAAACTTGATAAGGCGGCCGACAATATCCGCATCCTGACCGCCGCTATGGTCGAAAAGGCCAAGTCGGGACATCCGGGCGGAGCCATGGGTGGCGCCGATTTCATCAATCTGCTCTATACGGAATTTCTGCGCTACGATCCGGAGAATCCTTCGTATCCGTTCCGCGACAGATTCTTCCTCGATCCGGGCCACATGTCGCCGATGCTCTATTCGGTGCTTATGTTGTCGGGCTTTTACTCGATGGATGACCTGAAGTCGTTCCGTCAGTGGGGCAGCATCACCCCGGGACACCCCGAGGCCGATACGGCTCACGGCGTGGAGAACACTTCGGGACCTTTGGGGCAGGGACATGCCATGGCCGTGGGCGCCGCTATAGCGGAACGTTTCATGGCGGCGCGTTTCGGCGAGTGGATGGCTCACAAGACATATACGTTCATTTCGGACGGAGCCGTGCAGGAGGAGATCTCGCAGGGTGCGGGCCGTATAGCGGGCCATTTGGGACTTGCCAACCTTATAATGTATTACGATGCCAACAACGTGCAGCTCTCGACCAAGGTCGACGAGATTGACAGCGAGGATGTCGCCGCCAAGTATCGTGCCTGGGGTTGGCGTGTGATCGAGGCGAACGGTCACGATGTCGAGGCTTTGCGTGCCGCTCTCACCGCGGCCAATGCCGAGACGGAGCGTCCTACGCTCATCATAGGCCGTTCGATCATGGCCAAGGGCGCTATGGGCGCCGACGGCGAAAGTTTCGAGGGCGAGGTGTCGACGCACGGACAGCCTCTGTCGGGTGCGGGTGCCGATTTGGCCGCCACGGTGCGTAACTTGGGCGGTGATGCCGACGATCCGTTCACTTTGTTCGGCGAAACGCGCGAGATCTACGAGGCGCGCCGCATAGAGTTGAAACAGTGGGCCGCGCAGCGCAAGGAGGTCGAGACCGAGTGGCGTGCAGCCAATCGCGATCTGTCGCGCAAACTGAACCGTTTCCTGTCGGGCGAGACTCCCGAGATCGATTACAACAAGATCGAGATAAAGGCCGATACGGCTACCCGCGTGGCGTCGGCTACGATGCTGGGCGTCTATGCCGAGAAGATCGAGAACATGATCGTGGCTTCGGCCGATCTGAGCAATTCGGACAAGACCGACGGTTTTTTGAAGAAGACCAAAGCTTTCACGAAGGGCGACTTCACGGGCCAGTTCTTCCAGGCGGGTGTCGCCGAGCTTACCATGGCGTGCGTCATGAACGGTATGGCGTTGCACGGCGGCGTGATTCCTGCTTGCGGCACATTCTTCGTGTTCTCGGATTACATGAAACCCGCCATCCGCATGTCGGCTCTGATGCGTCTGCATGTCATTTATATTTGGACTCACGACTCTTTCCGCGTGGGCGAGGACGGTCCCACCCACCAGCCGATCGAGCAGGAGGCGCAGATACGATTGATGGAGCACGTGCGCAACCACAGCGGCGAACGCTCGATGGTGGTGCTTCGTCCTGCCGATGCCGAGGAGACGGCCGTAGCATGGCGTTATGCGCTTTCGGAGCAGCGCCCCGTGGCTTTGGTGCTTTCGCGTCAGAACATCAAGAATCTGCCCGCGCTCAATTGCAGCCGCCGCGAAGAGGCCAAGCAGGCGGTGAAAGGCGCGTATATAGTGATGGATTCGGCCAAGGCTCAGGTGGTGATGCTGGCTTCGGGTTCGGAGGTGGCCACGCTGGTGGAGGGTGCCGAACTGTTGCAGCGCGAGGGTATTCCCGTACGCGTTGTGAGCGTACCGAGCGAGGGACTGTTCCGCGATCAGCCCAAGTCGTATCAGGACAGCGTACTGCCGCGCGATGTGCCGCGTTACGGCATGACGTCGGGGCTGTCGTTGAACCTCCGCGGTCTGGTAGGCGAGAACGGACGCATACACGGTTGCGATCACTTCGGATACTCGGCTCCGTACAAGGTGCTCGACGAGAAGTTCGGTTATAACGGACTCACGGTGTTCGAGGAGGTGAAAGCCATGATAAAAGGATAGACCGATCGGGCGGACACCAAATTCCGCCCGATTGCATTTATTACCGCGATTATATGCTTTGATTAACGATATTCGAAGCGTAGCGACCGAAGTCCCCTCCGAGGAGAGGATTTATGGACGGGCAGAATAGTAAATGCGGCCTATGGCCGCAGGTAATCGGCCGTCGGATTCGATCTTGCTGTGCGTCAGATATAATTGCTTATTATACCCGGATTTAATGAAGAACAAAATCAAACTTCACGACAAGACTTTTCGCGTGATGATTCCCGCCGAGCAGATCGACGAGGCCGTGAAACGCGTGGCCGATAAGCTCAACGAACGTTATGCGGGCCGCACTCCCGTATTTTTGGGCGTGCTGAGCGGATCGTTTCTTTTCATGAGCGATCTGGTGCGCAAGACCACTTTCGACAGCCGGTTGGCGTTCGTGAAGATATCCTCTTACGAGGGCACCGAGTCGACGGGAGTCGTCAAACAGCAGTTCGGAGTCGATTTCGATATCGAGGGACGCGACATAATAATAGTGGAGGACATAGTGGAGACGGGACACAGCATGAATTACCTGCTCGACCATCTGCGCGCGAAGCGTCCCGCGAGCATCGCCATCTGCACGCTGTTCTTCAAGCCCGACAAGTTCCTTTACGAATATCCCATCGATTACACCGCCTTGTCGATCGGCAACGAGTTCATCGTGGGCTACGGTCTCGATTACAACCAGTTGGGGCGCAATTTGAAAGATATTTATGTCATCGACGAATAACGATATGCTCGACGGCGGCCGTCGTCTGCCTTTGGTGGAGGATTTCTACACCATTCAGGGCGAGGGCTATCATACGGGCAAACCCGCCTACTTCATCCGCTTGGGCGGTTGCGACGTGGGATGCCGCTGGTGCGACGCGAAATATACTTGGAATCCGCGCGTGTTTCCTCCCGTTGATATCGACGTGGTGGTCGCGCGTGCTAAGGCTTGCGCCGCGCAGGCCATAGTCATTACGGGCGGTGAACCGTTGCTCTATCCGTTGGGACCGCTCACGTCGGCGTTGCGCGGCGAGGGGTTGGAGATATTCCTCGAAACATCCGGTACGCACCCGTTCAGCGGCGATTTCGATTGGGTATGTTTGTCGCCCAAACGGCAGCAGCCTCCGTTGGACGAGGCGTTCGGACGTGCGCACGAACTGAAGGTCATCATTCAGAGCGAGGCCGATTTCGAATGGGCCGAGCGGAACGCAGCTCGCACGGGGCGTTATTGCCGTCTGTATTTGCAGCCCGAGTGGAGCGTTTACGAGCGGATCATGCCTCTTATCGTGGAGTATGCCAAAGCCGATCCCAAGTGGTGCATATCGGTACAGACGCATAAATTCATGCACATTCCGTAAATTTGTTCGGTGTCGCGATTATGAATGTGAACGGTAACATAAGCAAAAAGATATGGTTCGGCGTCACGGCCGTTATCTTCGTCTATACGGCGGTGCTTACCGTGCGCAATCTGGTTACCGTCATAAAGGTCGAGCACCGTATATGGCGTCTGGAGGACCAGCGCGACCATTTCCGTTCCCGCATCGAGGAGGACAGCGCCATGTTGAAACGTCTCGATTACGACGAGTATCTGGAGCAGTATGCCCGCGAGAAATTCCACATGCAACGTCCCAACGAATACATCTACATCGTCGAGGACTGACACTGGCGGCATTCCGCGAGGTTCTCGGCCATAGGCGAAATATGCCGTGTCGCAATTGCCTCGCCTCGTGGCGGCGGTCACGGAAGGTATTGCCGAATATCTGATCTTTTTTTTGTATTTCTCCATTCTTTTTTTCGAATTTAATTTTCTTTTCATGCGTTCGGCGGCCATACGACGAAGCGTTCGCCTTATTAAATTCGAGGCGTGAAAATTCTAATATAGTAAATATTTTTAAAATATTTTCTTGTCTGTTCCGCCTGCGGTCGAACGTGATTTTTCCTCGTGTTTTCAGATATATCGGCTATGTCGTTTAGTGGTGAGGTCCTGTGGGTTTCGGCTGTCGGCCGATGTCGGAACGGCACGACCGACGACGTGGCGTGCATCGTAAAATTATCGGAAAAATTTAATAATTACCGAAAATATATCGGATTTTTCTTGGAGGGGGGGGGTATTTTTATATATCTTTGTATTGCGGTCGTCCATTCGGGGATTTGGGGCGACCGCAAAGTGCAAACAAGTACGAGGCGGCGGAGACCGCCGCGGCCGAAAGTACAACCTAATTTTTTATTAACTTAAATTTATCTTTATGAAAAACTGTTTACTATTTTTAGTGAGCATGCTCATGATCGTCGGCGGACTCTTCGCTCCCGATGCTGCGGCTCAGGGCGGCAGGGTGACCGGTAAGGTCAAGGATGCGCAGGGCAATCCTCTGGCGGGCGTTTCGGTGACCGTTAAGAACACTCTTAAGGGCACCAACACCGATGCCGACGGCGGTTATGTGTTGGCTGCCGGACCTAAGGACGTGCTGGTATTCGAATTCATCGGATACGAGAGTGCCGAAGTCGAGGTCGGCAGCAGAACCGTGATCGACGTGACCATGAAAGAGAGTGTGACCGAAATGGATCAGGTGGTAGTCGTGGGTTATGGTACGATGGAGAAGAAGATGGTCACTTCGGCCATTTCGTCGGTATCGGGCGGCGAGCTTATGCCGGGTTCGGGCGATGCCAGCGTGGCCAACGCTCTCCGCGGCAAAATCGGTAACCTCACCATTTCGGGTACCGACTCGCCCAACTCGGGCAACTCGTTGCAGTTGCGCGGTATGGCATCGGTGAACGCGGCGGGTGAGGGTCCGTTGGTGGTTATCGACGGCATGCCGGGCGGCGATATCCGTTCGGTGCTCGCCGAGGATATCCAGTCTATCGACGTGCTGAAGGATGCTTCTGCGGGCGCAATTTACGGTTCGCGTGCCGCGGGAGGCGTGATCCTCATCACCACCAGGAACGCCAACCGTCTCGGCGACGGCAATCTGCAGCTTACCTACACGGGCGAGTTCGCTCACAAGACCGTCATGAAGCGTCCCGACGTACTCTCGGCCGAGGAGTATCTGACGTTGCGTGCCGACGAGGGTGCGACCGATTACGGTTCGGATTTCGACTGGTACGATGCCATGATAAACAAGAACAACTTCTCGCACAAGCATACGGTGAACTTGCAGGCCAACGGCAAGAAGGCTTCGATCTACACCACGTTCCAGTACAACGATAACGAGGGTATAGCGATTAACGACTCGCGTACCGACATCGCAGGCCGTATGAACGCCACGTTCCATGCGCTCAACGGTTGGTTGGACGTCACCACCAAGGCAGGCTATCGTCAGGCGAGCCGCGACAACCGTGCTCCCGACTTCGCGCAGGCCATTCGCAATAACCCGACCCGTTCGGCTTACGATCCCGACAGCGAGACGGGCTACAACGTGTGGTTGAACGAGACTCTGGAGTACAACACCATCGCCGACTCGAATCTTCGCGATTACGAAGGCATCGACAAATGGTTCATGCCCGAGGTGAATTTCAAACTCAACATCCTGCCCGTGCAGGGACTTACCTTCAACCAGACTATGGGTTACGAACTGCGTCAGTGGGAGAATCATACTTTCACCTACAAGACCAGCCGCGGCGAGATCGAGAACGCCCGCAAGGGTACGGCCTACCTCGATTTCTCGAAGACCGAGAATATCAATGCCGAGGGTTATGCCAGCTACATCAAGTCGTGGGACAAGCACAATCTGAACGCCATGTTGGGTTACTCTTATTACGAGGGTAACGGCGAGGGCTTCAACATGACCAACTACGACTTCTCGGTGCAGGGCCTCAAGTATTGGGATATCGGTACGGGTACCTATCTCAAGAAGGGTCTCGCGTCGATGGGTTCGAGCAAGAACGTAACGACCAAGCTCTTCTCTTATTTCGGCCGTGTGAACTACGATTACGACAACCGCTATATGCTCAGTGCGTCGCTGCGTCGCGAGTCGTCGTCGAAGTTCATGAAGAACAACCGTTGGGGAACTTTCTGGTCTTTGTCGGGAGGTTGGCGTATCTCCGACGAAGAGTTCATGAAGGATGCTTCGTGGATCAACGATCTTAAGATCCGTGCCGCCTACGGTGTGACGGGTAACTCCAATTTCTCGACCTCTTACGGTGCGCTGGCTT
>CAUDHE010000042.1 GCA_958449275.1 uncultured Alistipes sp.
CCTATTTCGACATATTCGGATTCAAGGTCAAGCGCGACAACCGTACGGGCGGCAGCGACTGGTTCTTCAACGAGCACACTTTCCGCGAGATGGAGCTCGACGAGGATGCCGAGTCGCTGTTGCTGGGGTCTTCGGGCAATTACCGCATGACCGTGGGCGGCATATACGAGGATTTCCGCATGTTCCATTCCCTGCGCGAGCAGTCGTCGGCCATGATATTTCGCTACGATGCGTGGCCTTACGACAGATCCATGCCGTGGAACACTATTATAAAGACCGTGGGCGACCACCGCTCGGCAAAAGAGGCCGTGAAGGCGGCCTATCTTCGTATGGCGCCCGACGGAGTGTGGAACGACGACGATTGCGTCTACATGACCGACTACATAGCCAAACTCTATGCTGAGCAGGATCGTTTGCTCAGCATAGTGTTGATATTCACCGTGCTGGCCGTACTGGTATCGGCTTTGGGCCTGCTCGCCATCAGCATCTATTACATTTTGCAGAAACGTCAGGAGATAGCCATCCGTAAAGTGTTCGGTTCCACTCGGCGCGAGATCGTCGAGCGGTTGGTTGGACCGTTCCTCGCGCTGGTGGCTGCGGGCGGAGTTGCGGCCGTGCCCTTTTCGTGGCACATCATGAACGCATGGCTGGAGAGTTACTCCTATCGCATAGGGTTGCGCTGGTGGATATTCGCGGCGGCCGTGGCGGCTGCGTTGTTCTTCTCGGCGGCCACTGTGCTGTGGCATAGTGTGAAGGCGGCCGACGAGAATCCCGTGAATGCGGTGAAAGGCTGATGCGGATATTGGGAATGTTGAATCGTGATTCGATAAAATCGAATCCGAGTTTAATAAAGTTGAAAACAAAATAAACAATATTCATTAACATATAAAATTTACGATTATGGCAATGTTGAAAGTTGAAAACCTGAAAAAGAGTTTCTTTACCGAGGAGATCGAAACCATCGCGCTCAACGGCGTGTCATTCGAGGTCGAGGAGGGCGAGTTCGTGGCCGTCATGGGACCTTCGGGATGCGGAAAATCGACTCTGTTGAATATCTTGGGCCTGCTGGACAATCCCACGGGAGGCGAATACTATCTGCTGGACAAGGAGGTAGGCAAGTTCCGCGAGCGCGACCGCACCAAATTCCGCAAAGGCAACATCGGGTTCGTGTTCCAGTCGTTCAACCTCATCGACGAGCTTAATGTGTCGGAGAACGTGGAGCTGCCCCTGATCTACATGGGAGTGAAGGCCGCCGAGCGCAAGGAGTGCGTGAAGAAGATGCTCGACCGCATGAACATCTCGCACCGCGCCGAGCATTTCCCGCAGCAGCTCTCGGGCGGTCAGCAGCAGCGCGTGGCCATAGCCCGCGCCCTGGTGTCGAATCCCAAACTGATTCTGGCCGACGAGCCGACGGGTAACCTCGATTCGAAGAACGGTCAGGAGGTGATGACCCTTTTGCAGGAGCTGAACCGCGAGGGTACCACCATCATCATGGTGACTCACTCGCAGCACGACGCCTCGTACGCCTCGCGCACGCTGTGTCTGTTCGACGGCGAGCTGGTTACCGACGTGAGAAACAAGTTGTAGCGCCCGGTTCCGGAGGTATTTGCAGGAGCTAAGCGACCGAAGTCCCCTCTGAGGAGGGGACTTCGGGGTGGGTAGGACTTGTAAACTCAGCCGAAGGCTGCGAATGACTGCGGTCGGATCCGACGAATACTTTCCGATTCTATGATGCGTTAAGGTACGCAATTACTTTTTGGTACGGGAGAGGGTGATACCTCCCCGTACCGCTAAACGTAAAATATAAAAAGACCGTTTGTTATGAAAAATCTCGACTATTCGCTGCGTTATCTGCTCAAGCGGCGCGGCAATTCGCTCACGCGTCTGGTGTCGCTCACGCTGGGCCTCGTGGTGTCGCTTCTCATCTTCTCGTACGTGGGATTCAACCTGACCTACGACCGTTTCCTGCCCGACCGCGACCGCGTGTACCAGGTGTGGGTCACCTCGCCCAAGTTCGGCCTGAGCTGCAAGATGGTGCGTCCGCTGGCGCCCAATCTCGCGGCCGACATGCCGCAGGTGGAGGCGGCCGTGCACATGATCGACTCGCGCGAGCAGGTGACCGTCGGCGATAATCTTTACGACGTGTATATGTGGTATGCGGGTTCGGAATTCTTCGATGTGCTCGACTACGGCGTGGTGAGCGGCGATCCGCATCGTATACTTTCGGCAGAGGGTCGCAAGTCGGTGATGATATCGGAGCGGCTGGCGGCGCGCATGTTCGGCCATGACGATCCGCTGGGCAAGACGGTCATGTTCGGCAAGGACGATCCCCGCACTGTGGAGGGGGTGTTCCGTACCCCGCCTGCCAACAATTCGCTCGGCGACTTCGACATGCTGGGATGGCTGTGGTACGACAAGGATGAGGAGATATGGCACGGTCAGGACTCTTTTCCGTCGTACATAAAGCTGGTCGAGGGGGTCGACATAGCCTCGGTCGAGTCGGCGATGGAGGATTTCGACAAGCGTCACGGCATCTACGAGAGCAATCTCGAATGGAACCAAAGCTACATGTTCGTGCCGCTCACGCAGTCGCATTTCACCGACAATACGCTGCGGCGTATGCAGTATATTTTCTCGGTGATAGGTCTGGTGGCGCTGCTTGTGGCATGTCTCAATTATGTGCTGCTCACCGTATCGTCGCTCTCCGAGCGCAGCCGCACCATAGCCATGCTCAGGTGCAGCGGCGCGCAACGCACCGACGTGTTCGCCATGTTCATGAACGAAACGGCGATAATGGCGGCGGGCGCCGTGGTGTGCGCGGCATTCGTCATATGGTGCTTCGAGAGCGAGATCGGGCAGATCACGGGGGTAGGCGTGGCCGACATGTTCGCCTTAAGCCGCATATGGATACCTCTGACGGTGTGCGTCGCGGCGTTCGCGCTCTGCGGCGTGGTGCCCGCGGCGCTCTTCTCGGCAGTCGATCTGCAATACGCGTTCCGCCGCGGCGGCGACAACCGCGTGTGGTGGAAGCGCTCGCTGCTCTTCATGCAGACGGCATGCGCCGCGGGAGTGGTGATATTCCTCGGCATTTGCGTCCGTCAGCTGGATTATATCCGCAACGCCGATTACGGTTACGAGCATGACAAGGTGGTGACGCTGACGCTGGTCGACACCATGCCGAATCTCAATACGGTGTGCAACGAACTTTCGGCGCTGCCCTGCGTCGAGGGAGTGGGTATGTCGGACGGGCTTCCCGTGTGGGGATATCCGGGTCAGACGGCGCTGGACGAGAGCGGCGATCTGCTCTTCTCGTGCCGCTGGGAGTTCTGGAGCGCAGGATATGTTCCCGCTATGGGCATGACCATGGCCGACGGCCGCAATTTCCGCGAGACGGACGGCGCCGACAAGGCGATAGTGAACGAGGCCTACGTGCTCAAGCGCGGCTGGGAGGACTCGGCCGTCGGCAAGCTGGTTTACGACAGCGGCGGCGCTTACGAAGTGGTGGGCGTGGTGAAGGATTTCCTGATGGGCGGAAGCAGTGCGCTGCCCATAGTGTGCCATCCGTCGGCCGTATACAAGAATCTCGAAAGGCGCTATTCGTTCTGTCTCTCGATACGCCTCACCGAGATCTCGCCCGCGACGCTCGACGAGGTGAAGCGCACCATAGATTCGGTGTACGAAGGCGAGTTCCACTACGAGATAGTCTCGTTCGATTACCATATGGAGAATATGTTCACGGGCGAGCGCCGCATGCGCGATATAATGACGACGGTGTGCATCATAACGCTCATCATAGCCCTGTCGGGACTGGTGGGATACGTGGACAACGAAATGTCGCGCCGCCGTAAGGAGATCGCCCTGCGCAAGGTGGCGGGAGCCTCGTCGTCCGAGGTGCTGCGCATGGTGTGCGTCGGCATGACTTGCATGGCCCTGCCTGCCGTGGCAGCGGGCATTACGGCCGCGTTCTACGTAGGAGGCGCCTACCTCGCCGCATCGTCCGACCTGCGCTGCACGCTGCCGTGGTGGCTCTTCGCCGCGGGCGGCGCGGCGGTGCTGGCCGTGGTTTACGGCGTGACGGTGGTTCGCACGTGGCGCACGGCTGTCTCCAACCCGATAGAGATGATAAAGGCGGAGTAGGGGGCGGCGAACTGCCGACACCGCACGGCGGTGTCGAGATTGCAATACGGCAAAAACAACAATAAACAAAATAAAATGAAGATCGCTTTCAAGAATTTCGTCATGACGCTCAGGCGTTACAAGACGGCTTCGGTTCTCAACATAGCGGGCCTTACGCTGGCTTTCACGGCGTTTTACGTCATCATGGCGCAGGTGCGCTACGAGATGTCGTTCAACCGCTCGATAGCCGACAACGAACGGGTGTACATGCTCCGTCCGCAGTGGGGCGACGATGCCTATGCGTCCAATGCTCCGCGCATGGCCTCGGAGCAGGCTATGGCGGCCTCGCCCGACGTGGAGGCGGGCGGCGTGATGAAAGGTAACAAGATTGCCCGTAACGTGTGGGTGAAGCGCAACGGCTACAACATGGAGAAGTTCGATGTGGGCATGTACATGATGTCGGCGTCGATGGTCGACGTCATGTCGTTCCGCACCGTGGCGGGCGATCTGCACGATATGGCCAAACCCGCTACGGTCATAATATCGCGCCGTACGGCCGAGCGGCTGGGGGTAGGCGTGGGCGACGACGTTTACATGCAGAATATCGACGATCGGGATTCGGAGTTGCGGCCCGACGTGCGTATGACGGTGGCGGGCGTGTTCGAGGATTTCGCCGATAACACCATGCTCCGCGGCCACGACATGTTCATCGATGCGGGCGACCGTGACGCCTCAAGCAACAACAACTGGAACTTCAGCATCTTCGTAAAGCTGCGCGAGGGTGCCGATCCCGCCGCGTTCGAATCGGTGTGGGAGGGTATCTATTGGGACTACAACCGCGATATGAACGAAAAGTACGGGTGGGGCGAAAGCGACGAGAAACTTTTCCTCGATCTGAAGATGCAGTCGCTGCGCGACCAGTACTATTCGCCCATAACCGAAAGGTGGGGTTACGTCGAGCAAGGATCGGCGACGGCGACTGCCACGCTGTTCGGCATAGCCGTGCTGATAGTGGTCATAGCGTTCATCAATTTCGTCAATTTCTTCTTCGCCCTCATTCCCGTGCGTCTGCGCGCCGTGAACATCTGCAAGGTGTTCGGCGCCCCGACCTCCTCGCTCAGGTGGAACTTCGTGTTTGAGGCCGTGGGGTTGGTGGTGTGCTCGCTGGTGCTGGCCATGTACCTGATGCTGGCGGTGCAGGATTCGTTTCTGGCCGGATATGTGAAATGCTCGCTGGCGTTGACCGATAATCTGCCTACGGTCGGGCTGGTGCTGGCCGTGGTGGTGGTCATGGCGCTGGCCGCGGCGCTCTATCCCGCGTGGTACATCACCTCGTTCAACGCCTCGCTGGCCGCCAAGGGCGGCTTCGCGGGTTCGGCTGCGGGACGGCGCCTGCGCACCATGCTCGTGGGCGTGCAGTTCGCTGTATCTATGATTCTTATAGTGCTGGCGTTCTCGTTCTGGCTGCAATACCGTTTCATGATAAATTACGATCTGGGATTCGACCGCGAGAACATCCTTACGTTCGAAATATCGGGCGCCGTTGCCAAACGAGGCGAGGCCTTCAGGTCGCATTTGGCCGGCCATCCCGACATCGAGGGCGTCACCGCATCGGGCAGTTCCATCATCGGAATGAGCAGTTCGTGGGGGCGCAAATATGACGACAGGGATATTACCATGTATGTATGGTCGGTGATCGGCAACAGTTTCTTCGAGGTGATGGGTATTCCCATTCTTGAGGGCGACGGATTCACGGAAGGGGCGGCTGACCGTCAGGATTTTATGATCGGCCGCTATTTTCAGCGCGACATCGGTGCGAAAGTGGGTGACGACGTAACCGGCAACACCGTCGTGGGCGTGTTCGCCGATCTGCGGCTGCTGTCGCTGGCCGAGTCGGACGGGAATGTCTATGTCGTGTTCACCTGCGGCCTCGACAAGTGGATGAGCAACGTTTATGTGCGCACCCGTGCGGGTGCCGACATACCGCGCGTGTGCGACTTCGTGCGCAAGTCGGTGGTCGAGTTCGATCCCAATTCCGACGAGCCTTCGGTAGAGTTCCTCGATCGGGGTGTGCAGCGGCTTTACGGTTCGACGAAGTTGCAGATGGTCGTGATCTCGCTATTCGCGCTGCTCGCGGTGGTCATTTCGCTCATGGGCGTTTTCGGGATGGTTCTGTTCGATACGCAACACCGCCGCCGCGAGATAGCCGTGCGCAAGGTGTTCGGCGCGTCGACGTCGGGCATAGTGAGCATGCTCAACCGCCGCTACGTGATTATAGTCTCGATATGCTTCGCCGTGGCAGGACCCGTGGCATGGTACATAGCGAAGCAGTGGCTCGCGGGATTCGCCACGCGTATCGAGCTGTCGTGGTGGATATTCGCGGTGTCGTTCCTCGCCGTTTTCCTAATTACCGTGGGGCTTGTCACGCTGCGCAGCAGACGCGCCGCGGGCGAGAATCCCTCGCGGGTGCTTGGCGGCGAGTAGGGCGACGGTCACACCATGAAGTAACTCGCATGCGGGCTCGCCAGATAGAGCCCGCAGATCGAAGCCTGAGGGTACATGGCGCCGTTCTCGGTGAGGCTTATGCCCACGGCCGCGAAATCGATCAGCTCGGCGAGGCGGAATATAGCCTTCTGGTCGGGCAGCGAGGGATAGCCCACGGCGGGGCGGATGCCCCGATAGGCGGCCCCGAACATCTGCTTCGGGGTCAGATCCTCGTCGGGCGTGTAGCCCCACAGACGTCGGCGCACGTCGGCGTGGAGCCGTTCGCTCGCGGCCTCGGCCAGACGGTCGCCCACGCTCTGCATGAGCAGCGATTCGTATTGGCATCCTTCGGCTTTCAGATGTTCCAGCTCCTCGACGAACGATGGCGACAGCGTGACGGCGAAGACGCCTATGTGGTCGCCCGTGCCCTCGGGACCCACGAAGTCGGCCAGCGCGAGGCAGTGGCCGTCGGCGTTGGGGCGGTTTTGGCGCGGAGTCTCGATGAATGTTCGGCGGGCGACGCCTCCGCAGCAGGGGCAGCCCGCGACGTGGCTGACCGTTATGCCGTCGTCGGTGCCGCAGGCGGGGTAGAATCCTACGGCGGCGCGTATGCCGTGCCGTTTCTCGATTCGGTCGAGTAACTGTTCGGCCTCGGCGCGTATCTTGTCGGCTTCGGGTGTACCGCGACGTACGCCCCACAGATTGAAGAAGTGGGTCCAGTTGATATAAGGACGCGTGTCGGCTATGGTCATGTCGTCCGCTATGCGCAGCCCCTCGAAAGTCGGCGCAACGGGGTGTTCGGCGGTCCAGTCGATACGGAGTCTGCGTTGCAGAGCCTCGGCCGAGGTGAGCGACGCATTCTCTTCGCGTCGGATACGCTGCCGCAACTGTTCCTGCTCGAAACGCAGGCAGGCTATGGCGCGATCGCGTTCCGCACCCGCCAGACGCATGGCCAGAACGGGATTTTGCGCGGCGTCCTTGACATGGAACACGGGACCGTCGTAGAGCGGCGCGATCTTCGCCGCCGTATGCAGAGCCGAGGTGGTCGCGCCGCCGATGAAGAGCGGTACGCGTATGCCCGCTTCGCGCAGGTCGCGGGCTGTGCGGCACATCTCGTCGAGCGAGGGGGTTATGAGTCCGCTCAACCCTATGTAATCGACGTCGTTGGCCACGGCCGCCTCCACGATGCGTTCCGACGGAGTCATTACCCCGAGGTCGATGACCTCGAATCCGTTGCATGCCAGTATCACGGCCACTATGTTCTTGCCTATGTCGTGCACATCGCCCTTCACCGTGGCCAGCAGATAGCGGCCGTTGCCGTGCGTAGCCGAGGCGTCTTGCGACGCCGTGATGTGCGGTTGCAGAAACTCGGTGGCGCGTTTCATCGTGCGGGCCGTCTTCACCACCTGAGGCAGAAACATCTTGCCCGCGCCGAACAGTTCGCCCACCAGTGTCATGCCTCGCATGAGCGGACCCGATATGATGTCGGCCGCGGAGGGGTATGCGGCGAGAGCTTCGGCGAGATCCTCCTCCAGATGTTCCTCGTCGCCGTGGCGCAGGGCTGCGGCCAGACGTTCGTCGAGCGGCACCGTACGTCGGTCTATCTGTTCGGCGTCGCGTCGTTCGGCATCGGGGGCGTCGCGGAATTTGTCTGCTATGGCTACCAGACGTTCGGCCGCGTCGTCGCGTCGGCATAGAACGGTATCTTCCAGAGCATCGCGAAGTTCGACGGGGATGTCTTCGTACATGACCGCCGTCGAGGGGTTGACTATGGCCATGTCCAGTCCCGCGCGGATGGCGTGGTAGAGGAACACGGCGTGCATGGCCTCGCGGAGGTAGTTGTTGCCGCGGAACGAGAACGACAGATTGCTGACGCCGCCGCTGACGTGCGCATGAGGCAGGTTCTCGCGTATCCATTGCGTGGCGCGGATGAAATCGAGGGCGTACGAGTCGTGCTCTTTCATGCCCGTGGCGATGGTGAGCACGTTGGGGTCGAATATTATGTCGTGCGGATCGAAATCGATACGTTCGGTTAGCAGGCGGTAGGCGCGTTCGCACACCTCGATCTTGCGGTCGAAATCGGTGGCTTGTCCCTGTTCGTCGAAAGCCATCACCACCAGAGCCGCGCCCATGTCGCGCACGCGGCGGGCGCGTTCGAGGAACAGATCCTCGCCCTCTTTGAGCGATAGCGAATTGACGATGGATTTGCCTTGAATGCACTTCAGCGCTGCTTCTATGACTTCGAAGCGCGACGAATCGATCATCCACGGCACGCGCGCCGTTTCGGGATCGGAGGCCATGAGATTGACGAACTCGACCATCTCGGCGCGGGCGTCTATCAGGCCGTCGTCCATGTTGACATCGATCACCATCGCGCCGTCGCGCACCTGACGCCGCGCTATGGCCAGCGCCTCGTCGTATGCTTTTTCTTTAATAAGTCTCAGGAACTTGCGGCTGCCCGCCACGTTGCAACGCTCGCCCACGTTGACGAACGCTCCGTCGGGATCGAAGCCGTCGAGTCCCGCCAGCCAAGGCATGCGTCCGCGGGCGGGGCGGCGGACGACGGTTGCGCGTGCAGCCTCTGCGGCTATGGCGCGTATGTGGTCGGGGGTGGAGCCGCAGCAACCGCCCACGATATTTACCAGCCCCTCGTCGATGAAGCGTCCTATGTTGCGGGCCATTATCTCGGGCGTCTGGTCGTAACGGCCCATCGCGTCGGGGATGCCCGCATTGGGATATGCACTGACGTAATACGGCGCGGCTTCGGCCGTGCGGCGCAGGTAGGGTGTCATCTGTTCGGCACCGAACGAGCAGTTGAGTCCCACGGCGAACGGTGCGGCGTGGGACAGCGATGCGAGCAGCGCTTCGGGCGTTTGTCCCGAGAGGGTACGTCCCGCAGCGTCGGCAATGGTGAACGACACCATGACGGGCAGCCGCCGTCCCGTTCGTTCGAAGGTGAGTCGTGCCGCTTCCAGGGCCGCTTTGGCATTGAGTGTGTCGAATACGGTTTCCACCAGCAGCAGATCGACTCCGCCTTCGACGAGGGCGCTGATCTGCTCGGTATAGGCGTCGCGGAGCGTATCGAAGTCGACGGCGCGGAAAGCCGGATCGTTCACGTCGGGCGACATGGAGGCCGTCTTGCCCGTGGGACCGACCGATCCCGCCACGAAACGCGGCCGTTCGGGTGTGAGACGGCTCATGCGGTCGGCTTCGGCGCGGGCTATGCGCGCGGCGGCGAGGTTCATGCGGGTTATGTGGTCCGCGGTGCGGTATTCGGCCTGCGATACGGCTTGCGCGTTGAATGTGCAGGTCTCTATGATGTCGGCGCCTGCCTCCAGGTATTGTCGGTGGATGTCGGCTATGACGTCGGGGCGCGTGAGGACGAGGATATCGTTGTTGCCTTCGAGTTTTGCGGAATGGTCGCGGAACTCGTCGCCGCGGAAGTCCTCCTCGGTGAGCGCGAGACGTTGTATCATGGTTCCCGTCGCACCGTCGAGCACGAGGATGCGATTGCGGATTACGGTTTCAATGGTTTCTGCCATCGGATTCGGGATTTGCGCGCTTGCGGCGTGCGGGGTTAATAGACGGCTTTGGCAATGGCTTCTACGCTCGCGGCGGCATTCATCGAGTAGAAATGGATGCTCGGCACACCTGCGGCTTTGAGTTCGCGGGCTTGTGCTATGCCCCATTCGACTCCCAGCGCCTTGGCGTCGTCGTTGGTGCGGCAGCGGCGGAACTCCTCGGCAAGTTCTTCGGGCAGGTCGATGTGGAACGTTTTGGGCAGCAGCGTCTGCTGCGACAGTGCCGTGAGGGGCTTCAGGCCCGGGATGACAGGTACGTCGATCCCCGCGGCGCGGCAGCGGGCGACGAAATCGAAGTAGCGGCGGTTATCGAAGAACATCTGCGTCACCACATACTCGGCTCCCGCTTCGATCTTGGCTTTGAGGTGTTCGATGTCGATCTCGGGATTCATCGCCTCGTCGTGCTTCTCGGGGTAACCCGCCACGCCGAATGAGAATTTGTCGGCGAGAGGCTCGTGCCGACTGCCGTCGATCATGGCGCCGTCGTTGAAATCGCGCACCTGACGGCACAGTTCGACGGCGTGTGCGTGACCTTCGGGCATAGGGACGAAACGGTTTTCGCCCTTGGCACGGTCGCCGCGCAGCACCAGCAGATCGGTTATGCCGAGGTAGGAGAGGTCGATGAATTCGTTCTCCAGTTCCGAGCGCGTGAACCCGCTGCATATCACATGCGGCACGGTCGGGACGCCGTAACGGCCTTTCAGAGCCGCAGCGATGGCCACCGTGCCCGGGCGCGTGCGTTCGGAGGTGCGTTGGAACACGCCTTCCGACACCTCGCGGTAGACGACCTCGGTGCGGTGGGTGGTGATGTTGATGTAAGCCGGATCGAACGGCATGAGGCGATCGATAGTGTTGAATACTTGTTCGATACTCTTGCCCCGCACGGGCGGCAGAACTTCGAAAGAGAATGCCGTGGGATGCTCGGAGGCAAGGAATGATGCTACGCTCATAACCTTTAACCTTAATTTTCGTCGGCCTTCAGGCGCGACGTTGTGTGTATAACGAAGGCAAAGTTACGATTCGTAATGCGTTTCTCCAAGATTTGGTGGATAAATTATCGTATATCGGCTCGCGCGGCGGGCTCAGGCCCACGGTTCCTACCTTATGTAATTTTTAGGAAGGACGCCGAAGTGCTTCTTGAAGCACGAGGCGAAGTAGGACGGCGAGCTGAATCCGACCATGAAGCACACGTCGGATATGTTGTATTTGTTTTGACGGAGTAACGCGGCGGCGTACAGCAGGCGTTTGCGTCGCAGATATTCGTTGGGCGTGATGCCGTAGAGCGTTTTCAATCGGCGGAAAAGATTGGAGCGGCTCATGTATACGGCCGCGGCCAGATCGTTTACCGACAGATCTACTTCGTTGATGTGGCGCGCGATGAATTCGTTCAGACGTTGCAACATGTGGGTGTCGCTGCCCGACGGAGGCGTCAGAAGCGGAAGGTCGATGCCGTCAATCTCTTCGTTCATCGCCGATTTGTCGGTTTCGGCAGGCCGTTCCGACTCCTCGGGTAGGGGAATCGCTGCGATAGCTGGCGTCGTCTCGTCGTCGGTCTCTTCGTGGCGTGCGGCAGTGTCCGCGGTTGCGATCGGAGACGGCGACGTGTTGTCGCATTTCCGTATTTCGGCCGATTCGATCGTATGCGGCGATGCGGCGTGGTGTCGGTTGCGCTTGCGCAGTGCGATGATGCCCGTCGCGAGTATGAACATTCCCGATAACGAAAGTACGATCGTTCGGGTTTCGGGCAGGCGTATGCGTATGATAAGCGTGTTATCGTCGGTCTTCGATATGCCGACTATCGTTTCGGACAACGGTGTGTCGGCAGGGGCGGACGCGGGCGGCAATGCACGATCGTATGCGTCGTGCTCCCGAGCTTGCGGCGCGAGCACGTGCAGCATGATGCAGATAACCGTTATGATATACGTCCGTCTCATTTTTTTTATGTTCGGGCGGGTGCTTTTGCGCCTCGACCTCGGGTTTCAAAACGAACACCGCCTTGCGAGCGGAGTTCGGATTAAGGCAGATATAAAAATGCCCGCAGATTCGTCGTCTGCGGGCATTGCATTGCGTTCGCAGCTCGATGGCTGTTTGCGAGGTCGGGTCGTCCGCGCTATCGACGAGTCGCGCGCGGACAGCCGCCCCGCAGAGTGTTTATTCGGTTGCCGCGGTTACCGTCGACCAGGCTCCGATCTCGGCCAGCGATGCGCAGTTGCCTCGGTTGGTGCCTACGAATCGCAGTATGATGTATTGCGTCTCGGCGGGGTCGAATGCGAACAACTGTGCCTGACGGGTGTTGCTCGTATTTCCGAATTCGGCCGTGCCCAGATAGGTGAGACCCGTGTATGCGATCGACTCTCTGTCGGTTGTGTAATCCGCCGTATCGGCTGCATAGATTTCGATCGTTTTGGTGTCGGTCACGTAACCGCCCGGGCGACGCCAAGGCTCCAAAATATTAACATTCTGCTTCGAACCCATGTCGATAACGGCATTGAACGGCAGACTGTAGGTGCCGTAACCGCCGCCGCCCCAGCGGTTCTCCCAGAAGTTGCCCAAATCGCCGTCGAGAACTACTTTTCCGGGGTTGCTGTCCATCTGCGACTCGGTGTGGAACACCCATCCCGTGCGGTCGAGCGGAGTGGCAGAGCCGTTCAAGGCGGTCAGTAATCCCGAAACATTCACATCGGGCATGTACTCGTAGCGGATTACGGCCTCTACGTTCTCGCCCGTGGTGGTGCTGATGGGGGCTTCGTTGAGGGTGGGGTTCGACAGTTTGACCTTCAGCCAGTAGACGCCGTAGGGGGTTCCTTCGGGGAGGCTGATCTCGTAGGTCAGGCTGTTGTCGCCGGGCGACAGACTTTTATCCTCGCTGTTCACGAAAGCCTCCAGAGGCATGCCCTTGCGGGCATACTTGGCGGGCAGCGTGTTGCCCAGCTCGGTAGACTCTTCGCTGTCGTCGAAAACATTCTCGATCTCCAGATCCCATGCTATGTCGAACGCGGTGTTGTCGAACGGCAGGCTTACCGTGAAAGTCGAGTTCGACGGAGTCATGTTCGTCACTCCGCTGTTCAACCCGAAATTGATGGTGGCATCCTTGACCACGATGCGGCGCAGGATGTAGTATTTGTCGCCGTCGACAGAGGTTTCGCCGTCCTGCTGCAATTTCAGGGCCGCGTAGTAGGTTCCGTCGTTGTAATTCTCCTTCATCTCCTTGATGGCTTCGCTCGAGAACGAGATGGTAACGACCTTGTAACGCTCGTTGGGAGCGAAGTCGAGCTTCGAGTTCACGGTATAGAGCGAAGGATCGAGCAGGTTATAGTCGGCGTTGAACTCCGACAACTCATCCTGGCTCATGGTCACCAGCGTGGTCGAGGCCGACAGCGAGGGGTCGCCGCCCGAACGCAGAACGGTGATGTCGGTACCCAATTCGAACCCTACGTCGAAAAGTTCGAGATCGGTTCTCTGTTCGTTCTGAATACATACGACGCGTTTGTACTTGTCGGGGATCAGATTGTCCAACTCGTAATCCGAGTTGTCGCACGCCGCAAACGACAACATCGCTGCCGCGGCAAGACTTATTTTAACTATATGTTTCATCTTTTAGTTTGCTTGAAAGGTTGCTACTAATAACCGGGTGCCTGTACCATCTGCGGGTTCGAGTAGAGCTCCTGCGAACGGATGGGCAACAGATACATGCGGTTGTTCCAAACGAAGTCGCCGTCGACCTTTACGCGCTTGTTGAACTGCTCGAAAGTGGGGTTGACACGTTTGCTTACGAAAGCGTCGAGACCCTGACGCACGCCTGCGGCCAGATACTCTTCGCACTGGAGCCAGCGGCGGAGGTCGTAGTAGCGGTGACCCTCCATGAACAACTCGATGGTGCGCTCGTTGCGTACCCACTCGCGGATTGACTTGTCCTTGCAGTCGTCCTTAGTGAGCTCGGGGACGCCTGCGCGACGGCGGATCTCGTTCAGATTGGCGAGAGCTTCGGTCAGTTCGTTCTCGTCGCCGTTGTTCATGTAAAGCTCGGCGCAGCACTCTGCCAGGTTGAGGTAGAGCTCGGCCATGCGGAACAGAGCCACGGGATAGGTCTTCTGGTTGGGACTGTTAGAACTTGCCGTCCAGCGCACCGTGGGCGAGAAGAATTTGTCGGGAAGATATCCCGTCTGGTTCAGGTCGCGGGCAGCTTGTGCGGCGTTGTAGCCCGAGTTGGCAGCTCCGTTTGCGCCGCGGTCGCTCGATTTGAGATCCAGGCGGATGGGCTTGCCGTTGTTGATCAGGGGACCTACGTCGCAACCGTCGAAGTGGATCCACGCATAGAAGCGGGGCTCGCGGTCGGCATTGAGGTTGATGATATCCGAACGGTCGCCACCAAAACCTGCCGATTTCAGCCAGTCGCTTTCTTCGGCGAATTGGGGATCCTCTATGGGACGTTTGCCGTTTTTGGTGTAGAACTGCTCTACGATATTAAGCGTGGGGCTCATACCGCTCCAGCCGCCTTTCCATTGGTCCGAATTGTCTTTGATTACGTTGCGGGGCTTGGCTTCGGGCAGTCCGATGTCGCCCGACGAATGATAGGTCCATATAAGCTCCTTGTTACCCATCGTCTCGTCCGATGCCATCACGAAACGCATCAGCATCACATGGTTGGCGAAGTCTTCCAACTCAACTTCGGCTTCATCCACGTCTTCGGTGGCAGGATTGTCCTGAAAACGTACGGGCAGATAGTTGCCGCCGTCTTTCGGGAGAACGGGCACTTCGTTCTGTCGGGCCATGATGAGTGCGGTCTCCACCTGCATCAGCTCGCGGCCGAACTGCTTGGCGGTGGCGAGGGCTTCTGTGGCTGCCTCCTTGGCCGATGTCCACTTGTTGATGTCGAAAGTTTTGCTGAACAATTGGTCGCCGTAACCCGGGGTCTCGTATTTACCCTGGTTGGTCCAGTTGGCCCAGGGTGCCTGACCGTTCCACAGAGGCGAAGCGGCATAAAGCAGCACGCGCGATTTGAGGGCCTTGCAGGCAGTCTTATTTCCGCCGCCGTAGGTGTTGTCGAGCGCATATTCGCCCGGCAGATCGGGATAGGCCTCGTCGAGCAGGTTGCAGATATAGCTTACCACGAAGTCGTAGTGCGAACGGCCCGGGAATTCGTTCTTCGTAGTCGATGACTCCACGAACTCGTCCACAATGGGGCAGGGACCGAAGAGGTTGAGAATACGGAAGTAGTAGTAGGCCTTTACGAACTTCATCTGTGCGCGATAGAGAGCCTTGTCCTGCTCGGTGAGGAAATCGGGGTTCTGACGCTCCAGCTCGCGCAGGAACAGGTGGCAGTTACCGATCTCGCCGTAGAGTTGGCGGAAATAAGAGTCGGGCATGTTCGATGCGTTGAGGATACCGAACGCGATCTTTTGGCGGTCGTAATCCCAAAGTACGGGTTCTACGAACTCGTCGGTAGAACCTTCGTAAACGCTGTGCGTGACGGGGCTTTTAGCCTTCACCTGCGAGAAACAGCCGTACATCCAGCTCTCGGTGCTCTGCTTGTTCTTCATCGCGTCGTTGAGCGTGGCGCGCTGAGCGGGCGCCACATCCAGAAAGTCGCACGAGGCGAGCATCATGGCCGATGCGGCGACTGCAAATATTTTATTATATCCTAATTTCATGGTTTTCCTGTTTTAATAGTTGATTAGAACTTGAGCTGCACACCGAGTGTGAATGTGCGCGACAAGGGGTATTTGTTCCAAGCCAACTCGGGATCCCAATCCTTGAAGGGGCTCCATACGGCGAGGTTGTCGCCGTTGAGGTAAACGCGGCCGAACTTGAACGTGTAACCGATCTCCAGTGTCTTGAAACGGATGAAGTTACCGTTACGCATCCAGTACGAGCTGGTTACCATATTGTTGGCGTTGTCCGAAGTCGTCAGACCCAAACGGGGATACTCTGCGTTGGGATCTTGGTTGTCGAGTCTCCATGCGCGATCGGCTACGAGCTGAAGCACGTTGCGGTCATCGGTGCCGAATGCAGTGATGTTGCCCGCGATGATGGTACGCTTGGCCGATCCGTTGAAGAATACGCCGAAGTCCCAGTTCTTCCAGCGCAGGTTGGCGCCGATACCGTACTGAATACGCGGGCGGGTTCCGTAGGGCGAGATGACGGCTATATCGTCGTTGTCGACGCGGCCGTCGCCGTTGACGTCACGATACTTGATATCGCCAGGGCGAACGGTGGTTCCCAACAACTGCTCGGGGCTGTTGTCGATCTCCTCCTGCGAGGTGAACAGACCCTCGGCGATGTAACCCTCCGTGCGATAGCCGTCCAGCGGTTTGCCGGTCTTGGCCTGCCATACCGATTCGTAGTCGGGCTCGTCGAGATTGACGTACTTGTTTTGGTTGTAGGTGAAGTTACCGCGCAGACTGAGGTCGAGATCCTTGTTGATTCTCTTGTCCCAGCTGAGGCTGAACTCGACACCGTGGCTCTCGGCCTCGCCGACCTGTCCCCACGGAACAGCGTCCCAATAACCGAGGATGAAAGGCCATGATGCGCGGCGGAGAGCGATGCGGTCGCGCTTGTCCTTGAAGTACTCGGCCGTGATGCTGAACTGGTTGAACAGCGATGCGTCGATACCGATGTTGAGTTTCTTCACGCGCTCCCACGAGGCGTTGTCCATGGCGTAGCCCGATACGGCGTGGCTCTGGTTGATGTGCTGCTGGCTGGTCGAGGGACCCGTGATATGCTGGCTGCCGCCGTTGATGGTGACGGTGTCGAAATATACGAAGTGGTTGCCGTCGAAGCCGTCGCTACCTACCAGACCGTACGATCCGCGGAGCTTCAGGTAGTCGACCACCTTCTTCATAGGCTCCCAGAACTTCTCGCTGCTCGGTACCCAACCGATAGATACTGCGGGGAAGAATTCGAAACGGTCGCCCTTTGCCAGACGCTCGGTACCGTTGTAACCGAAGTTGAACTCGAACCAGTAGCGCTGGTCGAAGTCGTAGGTCGCACGTCCCGACAGACCTTGGTTACGCTGAGGAAGCGCGTTGCCCGGCTGATACGAACGCATCATGAGCATCAACAGACCGCCCACGGTATGCTTGCCGAAAGTACGGTTGTAGTTCAGGCGGGCATCGAAATAGAACGTGTTGTCGGTACCAGGGTTGCTCCACGACTCGGTAACGTAGTCGTTACCCGGATCGCCCAGCATCTCGATCTGATATGCCTCGGGGTTTTCGGGATCCCACGTACCGTCGACGATTCGGTAATAGTATGGTTCAAGCGCCTGTTTGAAACTTGTTGAGGCGTAACTCTTGAAGTTGATCAGCGCCGTGAGTTCCAGACCCTTGGTGATGAAATCGAATTTCTGGTTGAGTTTCAGCGAGGTGTTCAGCGTGTTGTATTTGCTCTGGGTGTGGTCGTCCATCATGGCGGCGTAGGGGTTGACGCGGCGCCTAACGTCGGTCAGGATGGCGTTACCGAAACGGATGTGCGTATCGCCTTCCTCCGCGGGGAAGTACGCGGGGAACATGATGGGGTTGGTCTGATTTACGTAGCTGAACAGGTCGTTCACGTCCTCGCTCACGCCGTTACGCTGGAAGATCTGCGCGTTCATGTGCAGATCGACGGTAGTGGTGTTGGTGAGCTGATACGAGATGTTGTTCTGGAATACGTAGTCGTAGTTCTGGATGTTGTTGTTATACATGTAGTCTTTCGGTGCGTTCACGATACCCGTATCGTGGTTGAACTGCAACGACATGTAGTACGACATGCGGTTACCGCCGCCCTGAATGTTGATGTTGGCGCGCTGGTTGACGTTCATTTTGCGGAACATAACGTCCTGCCAGTCTACGCTGGGGAAAACCAGCGGATTGATTCCGTTGCGCGTGTAGTCGATTACATCCTGCGAGTACTTGCCCGTAGCCGCGCCGCGGGCGATCGCGGCCTCGTTGTAAAGCTCCATCCAGGTGGCGCCGTCGACGAATTTGGGCATGTTCATGGGTGACACGAACGAGTTTTCGAGCGTAACGCCGACCTTGGCCTTAGTGTTCTGCGAACCCGTCTTGGTGGTGATTATCATCACACCGTTGGCGCCTCGCACACCGTAGATGGCCGTGGCCGAAGCATCCTTCAGCACGGTGAAGGTCTTGATGGTCTCGGGGGGAATGCGGTTGAGGTCGCCCGACGAGATCTCGACGTCGTCCAAAAGGATGAGCGGAGTGGCGCGGCCGCCGAAGGTTCCGATACCGCGGATGTAGAACTCCGAGGTCTGGCCCGGGGCACCCGAGTTGTTCATCTGGATCACACCCGCCAGCTTACCTGCGAGACCCGCGGTGAGCGACGATGACGGCATGCGCAGCTGTTCGCCGTCGACCGAGGTGATGGCACCCGTGATCGACACCTTTTTCTGCGTACCCGCACCGACTACCACCACCTCTTCGAGGGCGTTGTCGCTTTCGAGTTTGACATTGATATCGGTCATGCCCGTAACATCGAGGGTGACGGGTTTGTAACCCACGTACGATACTTCGATGGACGATTTTTTCTTCGATACCTTGATGGCGAAAGTTCCGTCGACGTCGGTCGTGACCACGTTGTTCGGGTTGTCCTTCTCCTGCACGTAGGCTCCTATGATGGCTTCGCCGTTATAGGAGTCGACTACCGTACCCGTCACGGTGCGGCTGTCCTTTGCCTGCTGAGACGGCGCTGCGGCCTCGCTGCGGGCGGCCTGCATCGCGTTCGGCATGCCGAGCAGCCCGAGTGTCAGCAAACTGACGAGAAAGTAATTTTTTACATTCATAATGGTTGATTAAAAGTTAAAGGTTTCAAATTTGAGCCGAATCGATTCCGAGAATGTAATTCGAGGCTTTCAGGTTGGTTCTACATAGGTTTCAGATCGTTTTTAGTTTATTGCAAAATTAAAAAGCCCCCCCCCTAATAAAATACAACTATTGTTGCATGTAATGCGATTAATCGGTCAAAATAGGATTGTCGTACATAAATTTCGTTTCATTCGGCGGTGGCGATTTCGAGCGTTTCGAGCGGTTGAAAAGGGACGTAAATGCAGTGTCGGAAACGGTGTCGCATGTCGGAAAAACGGCGGTCGGGATAGCCGGTTTTTGCAGACGCGGCAAGGATTTATCGTCCCTCCGCTCCGAACGCGGCACGTCGAAGGTGCGATGGTCGCGAGCTGCCTGCGGGCGACGTGTTTTTCAGGCGGTTTTCGATGAGTCGGGTGCGTGGCGGGCCGTTCTAACGGTGTCGAGGCGAGAAAATGTGTGTAAAACGAATAAAATGCCGTCGAAAGTTTGACGGTTCCCGAAAAAATCCTATATTTGTTAATGCTGTCGGGCGGCTGCTGCCGCGGCGACGGTTTTTGACCTAAACGATTGACTGATGAGCACGATCGACAGAAGAGATTTCATAAAGAGAGTGGCGGCTGCCGCAGCTTCGACGGTGGCGATTCCCGCGGTGGCGACTGCTGCTGCGCGTAATGACGAATCGGCTGCGGCGGAGTCACCCGCGCCCGCGCGCGAACCCCAAAGCCGACTAATTGTGCCCAAGGCCGGCGGATTGCCGATTACGGGGGCGTTTTTGGATGAGATATCGCACGATATCCCCCATCAGAACTGGGGCGAGAAGGAGTGGGATGCCGATTTCCGATACATGAAGGCTATCGGGATCGACACGGTGATAGTGATACGTTCGGGTTATCGCAAATTCATAACCTATCCTTCGCCCTATCTGTTGAAACAGGGATGTTACATACCGTCGGTCGATCTGGTGGACATGTTTCTGCGTTTGGCCGACAAGTACGGAATGAAGTTCTATTTCGGGCTCTACGACTCGGGACGCTATTGGGATACGGGCGACATGTCGAGCGAAGTGGAGCATAACAAACACGTCATCGACGAGGTATGGGAGATGTACGGCAGCCGTTACAAGAGTTTCGGCGGCTGGTACATAAGCGGCGAGATCAGCCGCAGCACGAAAGGAGTCATAGGCGCTTTCCACGACATGGGCAAGCAGTGCAAGGATGTATCGGGCGGCTTGCCGACCTTCATTTCGCCGTGGATCGACGGCAAGAAGGCCGTGTGGGCGGGATCGGGCGACCTGACCAAGGAGCAGGCCGTTTCGGTGGCTGAGCACGAGCGCGAGTGGGACGAGATTTTCGACGGCATACACGACGTGGTGGACGCCTGCGCTTTTCAGGACGGACATATCGATTACGATGAGTTGGATGCCTTTTTCGAGGTCAACAAGCGTCTGGCCGACAAGTACGGCATGGAGTGCTGGACCAATGCCGAGACTTTCGATCGCGACATGCCGATCAAGTTCCTGCCGATCAAGTTCGACAAGTTGCGTATGAAACTCGAGGCGGCCAAGCGGGCGGGATACGACAAGGCGATCACGTTCGAGTTTTCGCATTTTATGAGTCCGCAATCGGCCTATTTGCAGGCGGGACATCTGTATGATCGCTACAAGGAGTATTTCGATATGAAATAGACATGCAGTTCGCCGACGGAGGAGGAATGCAGGAGGGTAAAACGGATTGCAGTCCGCCGCGGTGGGGCGGCGGCGAACTGCCGATATCGCACAGCGATATCGAAGTATGGAGTTTTTGGTGATATGGATATATTTTATATGATAGCTGCTGCGGCGTTGGCCGTCGCATGTGTCGTGTTGGCCAATATGGTTGCCGCGGCGAGTCGTCGCGTGCGCGAGTCGGAGGCTGCGGCGGCATCGGCAGCGGAGACTGCGGCGCGGGCCGAGCAGGCTCGTGCGGAGGCTGTGGCAGCCCGTATGGAGGCATCGGCGGCTCGCGACGAAGAGCGAGCATTGCGTGAGCGCGAGCAGATGGCGCGCGTGAAAGCCGAGACGGAGCTTGCGGCCGAGAGGCGCGCCGTGGCGGACAAGGTGCGTTCGCAGCAGGAGATGGAGACGGCGTTGCGCGAGCAGTTTCGCATATTGGCGGGGGATGTGCTGGGCGAGCAGAGCCGTAGGTTCAAGGAGGAGAATCGCGAGTCGATGGATGTGATACTGAAGCCGTTCAAGGATAATATCCGCGATTTTCGCGAGCGTGTGGAAACCATATATTCGCGTCAGACCGAGCAAGGCGGTGAGTTGCGCAATGAGTTGCAGCGGCTGATGGAACTTAACAAGCGGATCACGACCGAGACCACCAACCTGACGAATGCGCTCAGAGGCAATTCGAAGGTGCAGGGCGATTGGGGCGAGGTGATACTGGAGACGATACTGGATAATTCGAACCTCATTCGCGGCGTGCATTACGATACGCAACTTAATGTGAAGGATGCCGAGGGTAACAACTTGCGGCCCGATGTGGTGCTTTATCTCCCCGGCGGAAAACAGATCGTCATCGATTCCAAAGTGTCGCTCACGGCGTATGTCAACTACGTGGCGGCCGAGACCGATGCCGAACGCAAGGCGGCTTCGGCCGCCCACGTGGCTTCGGTGCGGCAGCATGTCAACGAACTGGGACGCAAGGAGTATCAGCGACTGATGCAGTCGCCCGACTTCGTGATAATGTTCGTGCCGAACGAACCTGCGTTTTTGGCTGCGTTGCAGGCCGATGCCGCTATTTGGGGCGATGCCTACGAGAAGAAGGTCATAGTGTCGTCGCCGACCAATCTGTTCGCCTTGTTGAAATTGGTGGATGATTTGTGGCGGCGCGACGATCAATCGCGCAATCGCGAAAACATAATAAAATACGGTGTGGCGCTTTACGAGCAGCTCGTGGCGTTTACCTCGGCTTTGGAAGGGGTGGGGCAGAGTCTGGAGCAGGCCCGCGCCAAGTATGACGAGGCGTACAAGCGTCTGCATACGGGGAAGAACAACATCGTGCGTACGGGCGAGCGGCTTCGCAAGTTGGGATTGCCGACGACGAAACGTCAGTCGCCGCGAATTTTGGACGAAGCGGGCGAGGACGACGAAGCGGTAGAGTTGCCGAGCACGAAAAAGAGCGAGAGGGATGAAGCGTGACGATACTTTCTGGCAGCGGCTCGACGAGTTGCTGGAGCGGTCGGAGATCGTGATCGACCGCCCGCGCGGATCGCGGCATCCGCGATTTCCCGATATAGTGTATGCGTTGGACTACGGATATCTGGACTGTAC
>CAUDHE010000043.1 GCA_958449275.1 uncultured Alistipes sp.
AAGAGCGTGAGCGAGCCGCGTAACCTGCTTACGCGTATGGGTACCCCCATCGCGAAGCTCATCGAGAAAGCGGGCGGTCTGCCCGAGGGCGACGTGAAAGTCGTGAACGGCGGTCCCATGATGGGACGCGCCATGGTGAACCTCGATTCGCCCGTCACCAAGGGGTGCTCGGGCATTACGGTACTCAGCGGCGGCGAGGCGCGACGCATGCAGGAGTCTCCCTGCATAAAGTGCGCGAAGTGCGTCGGCGCATGTCCTATGGGGCTGGAGCCTTACCTCGTTTCGAAACTGTCGCGCAAGAAGATGTGGGAACGAGCCGAGGACGAGCGTATTACCGACTGCATAGAGTGCGGTTGCTGCCAGTATTCGTGTCCTGCGGGCATCCCGCTGCTGGACCACATCCGTTTGGGCAAGCAGACCGTTATGGGAATCATCCGCGCGCGTGCCGCGGCGAACGCCCCGAAAAAGTAGAGTATAAACAGAAGAGATTAATAAATCATGGCAAATAAATTTTTCGTTGCTCCGTCGCCCCATGTGCATGGCGTGCAGTCGACCCGATCGCTGATGCGCGACGTGCTCATAGCGTTGCTGCCCGCATTGGCGGTGTCGACTTGGGTGTACGGTGCGGACGTGCTGAAGGTGTCGGCCATAGCCGTCGTCAGTTGCGTCGTGCTGGAGTTCCTTATACAGAAATATCTGTTGGGCGGCGAACCTACCGTGTCGAACCTCTCGGCTGCGGTGACAGGTCTGCTGTTGGCGTTCAACCTGCCCGCCACCATTCCGTGGTGGATCGTGGTGATAGGTTCGGCCGTGGCCATCGGTGTGGCCAAGATGACTTTCGGCGGATTGGGACGCAATCCGTTCAACCCTGCGCTGGTGGGCCGTGTGTTCCTGCTCATAGCCTATCCCGTGCAGATGACCTCTTTCTCGGCGCCCGTGATAAAGGGCTATGCCGACGCTTTCTCGGGTGCGACGCCCCTGGCGGCCGTTAAGTCGGGTGCCGTGTCGGTGGAGCAGGCCGACTTGCTGGGCATGTTCGGCGGTGCGGTTTCGGGTTCGCTGGGTGAGATTGCGGCCGCGGCGCTTATCGCGGGCGGCATTTATCTGTTGTGGCGTAAGGTCATTACGTGGCATATTCCCGTGGCGGTGCTCGGCTCTATGGCCGTGTTCGCTTTCGCGGTTGCTCTGCTCAACGGCGGGGGTGCCATGCTCTACGAATTGCCTGCGTTCCATCTGCTGGCGGGTGGTGCACTGTTGGGTGCCATCTACATGGCTACCGATTACGTGACTTCGCCCATGACGCACAAGGGAATGCTTATCTACGGAGCCGGCATAGGCGTAATTACGATGGTAATCCGACAGTGGGGCGCATATCCCGAGGGTATGTCGTTCGCCATACTGCTGATGAACTCGGTGGCTCCGCTCATCAATCGATATGTGAAGCCCAAGCGCTTCGGTTTGACAACTGCCAAAAAATAGGAGGACCCGAAGATGAAAAGTACACTTTTTAACATGGTTGCCGTCCTGTTTACCATTACGCTGGTAGCTTCTGCCGGCGTGGGCGGCGTGAATATGATTACGGCCGAGGCCATTGCCGAGGCCAAGCGTCAGGCTGTGACGCAGGCGGTGAAGAATGTGCTGCCCGAGTTCGACGACAGCGGCGTGACGGAACTTACCGTCGACGAGATACCCGTGAAGGTCTACACCGCGACGGCGGGCGACGAGGTCGCGGGTTATGCCGTAGAGACCATGACCAAGATCGGTTTCGGCGGCGCGATCCGCATGATGGTAGGTTTTTCGCCCGCGGGCGAAGTGCTGAACGTCGACGTGCTGGAGCAGAGCGAGACCCCGGGCCTCGGCACAAAGATGTGCGACGACGGCAATGCGCTGATAAGCAGCGTAAAGGGTAAGAACCCTGCCGATATGAAACTCAGAGTGAAGAAGGACGGCGGCGACGTGGACGCCCTGACGGCTGCTACCATTTCGTCGCGTGCATACGTCGATGCGTTGGCCCGCGCTTATGCGGCTTTCGCCGAGGTGAGCGGAAAGGGTGTGGCCGACGGAATGTCGGGCGCGACGGCCGAAAACAAGGAAGGAGGTAAAAAATGAATAAATTGCAGATTATACTCAAGGGCATCGTTCGCGAGAATCCCACGTTCGTGCTGATATTGGGCATGTGCCCCACGCTGGGTACCACTACCTCGGCCATAAACGGCTGCGGTATGGGTGTGGCGACGATGGCGGTGCTGATAATGTCGAATCTGGTGATCTCGCTTATCAAGAATTTTATTCCCGACAAGGTGCGCATTCCCGCCTTCATCGTTGTGATAGCGTCGTTCGTGACCATTATCCAAATGCTCATGCAGGCGTTCGTACCATCGCTCTACGCTTCACTGGGCGTGTTCATCCCCCTGATCGTGGTGAACTGCATCATTCTGGGGCGTGCGGAGGCCTTCGCCTCGAAGAACGGTGCGTTGGATTCGATTCTCGACGGAGTGGGTATCGGTCTGGGCTTCACGCTGTCGCTTACTGTCATAGGTGCCGTGCGCGAGGTGCTGGGAAGCGGAGCGATTTTCGATATTCCGCTGGGCATAGGCGACTACATGCCGCTGGTGTTCGTGCTCGCCCCGGGCGGATTCTTCGTGCTCGGATACTTGATGATATTGTTTAACAAATTTGCCAAGAAATAGTTATGGAGCTTTCGTATTTTGCAATCATCATCGGCGCGATCTTCGTCAATAACGTCGTGCTTGCGCAGTTCTTGGGCATATGCCCTTTCTTGGGCGTGTCGTCCAAGGTGGATACTTCGCTGGGTATGTCGGCCGCCGTAACGTTCGTCATGGCTCTTGCATCTGTCGTGGCGTGGTGTATTCAGACATATATACTCGTGCCGCTGGAAATAGAGTACATGCAGACCATAGTGTTCATCCTGGTAATCGCCGCTTTGGTGCAGATGGTTGAGATCATCCTCAAGAAGGTGTCGCCGTCGCTCTATCAGGCGTTGGGTATATTCCTGCCGCTCATTACTACCAACTGTGCCGTATTGGGTGTGGCGATTCTGATGATACAGAAGGAGTTCGACCTGTTGCAGAGTTTCGCCTATTCGGTCTCGACGGCCGTGGGATTCGGTTTGGCACTGGTTATCTTCGCAGGTATACGCGAGCGTCTGGAGCTGGACGGAGTGCCTGCCGCATTGAAGGGAACTCCCGTCGCGCTTATCACGGCCGCGATACTGGCCATGGCATTCATGGGATTCTCGGGATTGGTATAATCCTCCCGGGCTTTGAAATTATTCGAAGACGGCTGCTTCAGGCGGCCGTCTTTGTCATTTTCGGACGGGAATATGGTGCGTTCGTGCACTCCGTGCGGAGTTGTACCGATTTTGTATTGCATTCGGTTGCCGCAGAGCCTCTGCGACGTAAAACACGTTAAAAAGAGAGTTATGGAAAAGTACAGATGCACGGTTTGCGATTGGGTGTACGATCCCGCCGCGGGCGACCCCGAAAGCGGAGTAGCCCCGGGAACGGCATTCGAGGATATTCCCGAAGATTGGGTATGTCCAGTTTGCGGGGTCGGCAAGGATCAGTTCGAGAAGGTTGGCTGACGTCCCGTTCGGTTTCACGGTTACGCTCCGTCGATATGATTCGGCGGGGCGGTTTTTTGTCGTTCGGGCAGCAGCCTGCGGAGAACGCGGACGAGTGAAACGAGTTGCGGGCCCGCGCGGCTCTAACGAGCCGCAATTGTATTACATGCCTAAAACGGATAGGCAGTAAAAAATGCCGAAAGCTCGGGGCTCTCGGCATAAATGAACGGCGATCGGCGTCGTCCTATTTTCTGTTCAGGACGAATTTGGCCGTTACGTTGTAATTGAGCACTATCTGTTCGAACTCCACATCGGGTTCGTCCTCCTCGGCCATACCCGCCTCGGTATCCATTGCGAGCGAGTTTTTCATGGCACCCATGGCACGGAACATAACGGGCTGAACGCTGGTCGTGTAGTCGGTGATTTCGTAACACATGCCTATGCTCTGTCCCACGGCCTCGGCCAGTTGGCGGGCGCGCGACTGCGCGTTGCGCATGGCCTCGACGCGTACCTGATCGCGGTATTCGTCGAGCTTGGAGTTTGTCGTGCGTACGATCTGCACGTTGGTTATGCCGTTGTCGTCCAATGCCTCGAATACCTTGCGGGCCTCGACCGCCGAACCGACTTTCAGTTCGTATTTCGACGACGACAGCGATCCGCGTTTACGGAAGAACGAACTCGACATGTCAAGCACGCGCAACTGCTTTTCGGCGTCGATTCCGCTCTTCTTCAGTGCGGCGAACATCTTGCGGCGCTGCTCTTCCAAAGGTACCTTGCCTTTGGTGTCGCTCTCGTCGAGAGTAATCGCGATATAAAGCACGTCGGGCGTGATCTTCATTTGTGCCGATCCGTTCACTGTGACGGTCGGAATCGTCTCGCCCAAGTCCTGCGCCGAGGCCGAAACAGCCAGCGTTGCTGCGGCGACAGCCGCCAAAAGCAATTTTTTCATAGTCTCGATTTTTATGTTATCGCCGATCACGCGATCGGCTCTTTATCTGTTAAATCCCGTCTTCGCCGAATCTTGCGTAGCCGAGAGCGATTTTTTGCATTTTTCGACGTCGAAACCTGATTCCTATGCCCGCCGCACGAGTTTCACCACATTTTCCACATGGTGGGTGTGGGGGAACATGTCTACGGGTTGCACGGCTTCGACGCGATACATGCCGTCGAGCAGCGACAAATCGCGTGCCTGCGTGGCGGGATTGCAGCTTACGTATACTATGCGGTCGGGTGCGGCGCGCAGAATGACCTCGAGAACGCGTTCGTCGACTCCCGCGCGGGGCGGGTCGAGAATGATTACGTCGGGACGGCCGTTGCGTGCGATAAATTCGTCGCTCAGCACGTCTTTCATGTCGCCGGCATAGAACGAGGTGTTGTCGATGCCGTTCAATACCGAATTGACCTCGGCGTCCTCGATCGCTTCGGGAACATACTCTACGCCGACCACTTTGGCGGCGCGGCGCGCGCAGAAGTTGGCGATGGTGCCCGTGCCCGTGTAGAGGTCGTAAAGCACTTCGCGACCTGTCAGGTCGGCGAAATCGCGCGTTACCTTATACAATTCGTACGCCTGTTCGGAATTGGTCTGGTAGAACGATTTGGGACCCACCTTGAATTGCAGATCTTCCATCCGTTCGATTATGTGGTCCTTGCCCTTGAAACAGATCGGAGTGAGATCGCCCGTGGAGTCGTTCCATTTGGTGTTGACCACGTAGAACAGCGACGTGATTTCGGGAAACCGCTCCGCCAGATGGTTCAGCAGAGCCGTGATGCGTTCGCGGTCGTCGGCATTGAAGACCACTATAACCATTATTTCGCCCGTAGACGCCGTGCGGATTATCATATTGCGCATCAGCCCCGCGTGCTCGCGCGCGTTGTGGAACGAGTAGCCGTGTTCGATGCAGAATCGCTTCGTCTCGGTGCGGATGGCATTCGAGGGGTCGCTCTGCAAGTGGCATCGGTCTATGTCGAGCACCTTGTCGAAACAGTTGGGGATATGGAATCCCAATGCGGGAGCTCGTTCGATATCGCCGCCCGCGGCGATCTCCTCGTAGGTGAGCCAACGCTTGTCGGCGAAAGTGAATTCCAGTTTGTTGCGATAGAGAGTCTGTTTTGCCGAGCCCAGACACGGTCGCACTTCGGGAAGTTCGATCTTGCCGATGCGGGTCAGTTGATCGCGCACCTGCTCGGTCTTGAATTTCAACTGTTCCGAGTAGGGCAGGTTCTGCCATTTGCAACCTCCGCACACCCCGAAGTGGGCGCAGAAAGGATCCGCGCGAAGCGGGGAGCGCTTCACGAAGTTGACCGCAACGCCCTCCATGAACCGCCGACGCTTGTTGCGTATCTGTACGTCGACCATGTCGCCAGGGACAGTCATGGGAACGAATACCACCTGATCGTTGTATCGGCCCATAGCCTTGCCTTCGGCTGCCAAAGTCGTTATCTCTAAACCCTCGATAAAGGGATAATTGCCTCGTTTTCTTGCCATAAATTTTTTAGGTTAAATTGATCTGCTTCGGGCTTGCGGTTTTCGAGTCGCAGCCTGCGGAGGGACCAATGGCGAGCCTCCGCGGGGCGAGTCTGCGGCCCGCGCTAACCGATTCGGCCCCGTTTACAAATCCACTTTGGCCATGCGGGCCGACATCTCGGCATATGCCGCCTGAGTCAGCAGCCAGCGGCGTTTGGGTTTGCGGCGGCCGCGACCCTCTTTGTCGTCGCTGTCGTTGCGCGAGAGGAATTTGCCGAACAGACCGTCGTCGTCGCGGCCGTTGCGCCATGCGTAATCGAGCGTGGTGCGTACCGCCTCGACGTAGCGGCTGTCGCCGTCGGCGCGATAGAGAGCTATCAGGCCGCGCAACATCACGGCGTCGAACCAAACGTCGCCCGATTCCATGATGCGTATCGTATCTTCGCCGTCGCGTACCTCTTTGAACCATTTGTCATAACATCCGCGGGCCGTGGCTTGCGCCTCGCGCAGGAAACGGTCGTCGCCCGTGACGGAGTAGAGCAGTACGCCTGCCTCGATCATCTGTCCGCTGTTGTAGGAGTACTTGGCGCGCGAGATGCGGCCGTCGAGCGATTTGTTGTCGAAGTAGAGATCGTCCTCGGCGTCGCGCAATGTGGCGAATGTCCATTCGTAGAGTTCGCGGCCCTGACGCAGGAACTCCTCCTCGCCCGTGGCTTTATAGAGTTTGAGCGCGCATACCGCGGCGGGAGCGTTCGAACATGTGTTCTTCGATCCCTTTTTCTGCTCGCACCAGTATATTCCGTCGCCCAGTGCGTCGTCGCGGCCGCTCATCACGAACTGCCATATGTCGCGCGCATAGGTGAGGTAATCGGAGTTGCCCGCAGCTATGTAGAGATCGGTGAAATCTATGGCCAGCCAGATGTTGTCGTCGTAGAAGCGGTCCGCCGTGTCGGTCGTGATATACGACGAATAGGCGTGGGGTTCGCGCGAGGTGTCGTAGTAGCGGTCGAGTCCCTCCACCACCACGTGGTCGATGAAATCCAGATCGCTCTCGTCGCCCGCGGCGTCGTACAGTGCCGACATCATCGACAGTGTGCCCGAATAGGGCCACAGATAGGAGTATTCGTTCACGCTTTGGTCGGCGCCTTCGGCCAGATAGGTGGCGCGTGCCGAGGTGTCGCGCGGCCAGTTCTCGGCCAGCAGCGGCGATTCGTCGACGCGATAGAGCGAATAGATCGTCTTTTTCATGTTGCGGGCGCGATGCAGTTCGATGTTGCGGGATCCGCAGCCGCACAGCGCAAGCAGCATTGAGCATGCCGCCGCGAACAGGAAAGGACGCAATGATGTCATATTATTCATACGAAGTCGGTTTTTTTGAAAAAATCATCGCAAATATAGTAATTTTGCATGTAAAACCGAGTAATCATGGCCAAGGAAATAGAACGCAAATTCCTCGTCGGGGGAGATTACGGGCGCGACGCCGTCGCGTCGTCGTACATAGTGCAGGGCTACATAGGGCGCACTCCGTCGCTCACGTTCCGCATACGTATCCGCGACGGGCGGGGCTGTCTCACCGTGAAGGGTCGCACCGACGAGACGGGCATGTCGCGCGACGAATGGGAGTACGAGATACCCGTGGCGGATGCCCGCGAATTGCTTGCCCACAGCGACGGAACCATAGAGAAAAGGCGCTATATGGTGCCCGCGGGCCGACACACGTTCGAAGTGGACGAGTTCTTCGGTGCGAACGAGGGTCTTACGATGGCCGAAGTGGAACTGTCGGCGCCCGACGAAGTTTTCGAACGTCCCGACTGGCTCGGCGAGGAGGTCACGGGCGACGAACGTTATTATAATTCGCAGTTGCTGCGGCATCCCTTTTCGACATGGAAAAAATAGTGTTTTCGTTTTTGGCTTGTTTCGCTTTTCTGTCGTTCGCCTCGGCGCAGGAGGTCGACTTCGACGCCAAGATGCGCGATTACGGACTGGTCGACATTCGCGAACTCGATCCCGAGATACGTGTCGAGTTGAAATACGCCACCGCCGACAATTTCGTCGGCCGAAACATGTACGGCACGCTGCGTACGGCCTATCTCGAACCTGCTTTCGCCGCCAAAGTGGCGAAGGCCATGCGGCTGTTGCGCGAGCTTCGTCCCGATTACTCGCTGCTCGTTTATGACGCGGCGCGTCCGCTCAGCGTGCAGCGCCGAATGCGCAAGGCGGTGGAGGGCACGGGCAACGAGGCTTATGTGGCCGACGGCGCGCGCGGGGGACGGCACAATTACGGCGTCGCCGTCGATCTGACCATCGTCGATGTCGACGGCCGGCCGTTGGATATGGGTACCGGTTTCGATCACTTCGGCCGAGAAGCATGGGTGGGGCAGAGCAACACGACCACGTATGAAGGTTACGCGGCTTTCGTCGACGGACTCGTTCGCGACGGGGCGATAAGCGAGCGGGCGGCGGAGAACCGCAAGCTGCTGCTCGACATAATGTGGCGCGCGGGATTGCGGCCCTACGTCAAGGAGTGGTGGCACTATCAGGAACCGATATCGATGCCGCGCACGAGGGAGATTTACGATCTTCTCGACTTCTGACGGACGGCGCGGGACGGATCGATTTTCGGTATTGACGTAAATTTAGTAACTTTGACAACGAAAAAGATCATAACGATATGAATATAGCAAGACTTGTCTTCAATCCGTTGCAGGAGAATACCTATGTGGTGTGGGACGACACGCGGCAGGCGGCCGTTGTCGACGCGGGTAACATGACGGCGCGCGAGAATGCCGCTTTGGAGAGCTTTTTGGCCGAACGGGGGCTGGAGCCAGTTATGGCGATCAATACTCACGGCCATTTCGATCATCTGTTGGGCGTCGATTTCGTGTGCCGCCGTTACGGCGTGCCGTTCGCGCTCTCGTCCGAGGACGAGTTTCTGTTGAAAGCCTCGTCGGCGAGCGCCGAGCTTTTCGGGGTGCGGGCGGGCGACATGCCCGAGCGTATCGATATCGATCTCTGCGGCCGCGACAGCGTGACCTTCGGCGATACGGAGCTTCGGATCATATCGACTCCCGGCCATACTCCCGGGCATGTGGCGCTGTACGAGCCGCAATCGAAGTCGCTCTTTACGGGCGACACGCTCTTTCGCGAGAGCATAGGCCGCACCGATCTGCCGGGAGGCGACTATTCGTGGATCATGCGGTCGATTCTGGACAAGATAATGCCGCTGGGCGACGACGTGAAGGTATACCCGGGGCACGGCGAGGAGACCGATCTGGGGCACGAGGCACTTTATAATCCTTTCGTGACGGAGGTCATGAATAACGAAGTGCGTTATGAGTAGGGCGTTGCACAGGCTGCTCTATCGCCTGCTGCCGCTGAGCTGCTACCTGCGGGTGGTGAGCCGCATGTTTTTCGTTTGTCGGGCTTTGGGTTTCGGACGCCGTTCGCGCGCCTTGGAGTATGTCTATCATCTGCCTGCGCTTGTGCGCGAGGGCGACACGGCGATCGACATAGGTGCCAATCTGGGTTATTACTCGTCACCCGTGTCGCGATTGGTCGGCGACGCGGGACGGGTGTATGCCGTGGAGCCTGTGCCCGTGATATTCGACGTGTTGCGGCGCAATCTTCGCGGACGAAAGAACGTGACTCTGCTGAATTGCGCTCTGGGCGAACGCGATGGCGAGATCGAAATGGCGAACGACTCGGTGGCTGCCGCAGGTTATTTCGGTACGGGGCGCAACTTCGTCGACGAGGGCGGCGCTTCGTCGGAGGCGGTGAGGTTTGCGGCGCGAATGCGGCGCGGCAGCGAGCTGTTCGCCGATGCGGAGCGCATAGATTTCATAAAGTGCGACATCGAGGGCTACGAGACAGTGGTGCTGCGCGAGATGCGCGGGTTGATCGAGAAGCACCGCCCCACGGTGCTGGCGGAGACCGACGGCGAGAACAGACGTATAGTGTGCGACATGTTTGCCGAAATGGGATATTCGGCCTTTACGCTGGGCGACGACGGGGCGGAACATCCGCTGCGGCGCGAGACCGACGACGGCCGCGACATAATTTTCAGATACGAAAAATAACGAGCGATGAGAATAGATATCATTACCGTGGTGCCCGAATTGCTGGCATCGCCTCTGAACGAGTCGATTCTGAAGCGGGCGCAGGAGAAAGGGCTGGCCGAGATCGTGGTGCACAATCTGCGCGACTATACCGACGACAAACGGCGCACAGTTGACGACTATCCGTTCGGAGGCGAGGCGGGCATGGTCATGAAACCCGAACCTATATTCCGTGCGATAGAGAAACTGAAGAGCGAACGTGCGTACGACGAGGTGATCTTTACCTCGCCCGACGGGGTACGCTACGACCAGCACGAGGCCAATCGCCTCTCGATGCTGGAGAACATCATAATCCTCTGCGGCCACTACAAGGGCGTCGATCATCGCATACGCGAGCACCTGATTACCCGCGAGATATCGATAGGCGACTACGTGCTGACGGGCGGTGAGCTGGCGGCCTGCATCATAGCCGACTCGGTGGTGCGCATCATCCCCGGAGCCATAGGCGACGAGGCGTCGGCGCTGACCGACTGTTTTCAGGACGATATGCTCGCGCCGCCCGTCTACACCCGTCCCGCCGAGTTCAACGGCTGGCGTGTGCCCGACGTGCTGTTGTCGGGCAACTTCGCCGAGATCGAGAAGTGGCAGGACGAGCAGTCGTGGGAGCGCACACAGCGGTTGCGGCCCGATTTGCTGGCGGACAAAACCATGCGATAGATATTCGTTCGCCGACAGCGGGGGAGTGCGCAGCAGTCCGCCGCGCGGGGTGGCGGCGAACTGCCGACATGGCAGGGTTATGTCGGGATTCATAATGAAATACAGATCGAAAGATGCGATACTATCTTATAGCGGGCGAACCTTCGGGCGACCTGCACGGAGCCAATCTGATGCGCGGCATTGCGAAGGCCGATCCCGAGGCGGAGTTCCGCTTCTGGGGCGGCGACATGATGGCCGAGGCGGGCGGCGCTGCGAATCTGGTGAAGCACTATCGCGAGACGTCGTTTTTCGGCATAGCGAACGTGGTGGCCAATCTGGGAACCATAGCACGGCAGATGCGCGAATGTCGCGAGGATGTTTTGCGATTCGTCCCCGACGTGTTGATACTCATAGATTATCCCGGATTCAACGTCAAGATGGCCGAGTTCGCCCACCGTCACGGCCTTAAGGTTTTTTACTACATCGCGCCGAAGGTGTGGGCGTGGAAAGAGTGGCGTGTGAAGGCGTTGAGGCGGTTCGTCGATCGGCTGTATATAATTTTCCCGTTCGAGAAGGAGTATTTCCGCCGCAAGGGAATCGACGCCGTGTTCGAGGGCAATCCGTTGATGGATGCCATAGCCCGTCGCCGAGAGTCGTTTCCCTCGGCCGAAGAGTTTCGTCGCGAGAACGGTCTGGACGGCCGTCCCGTGGTAGCGCTGCTGGCGGGCAGCCGCCGCAGCGAGATACGCACCAATCTGCGTTTCATGGCCGAGTTGGCCGAGCGCATACCCGATCGTCAGTTCGTTGTGGCGGGGGTGTCGTGGATCGACCGCGCCGAGTACGACCGCTGTACTGAGGGTACGGCTGTGCGCTATGTGTTCGACAAGACCTACGAATTGCTGAATATTTCCGAAGCGGCGGTGGTGACATCGGGGACGGCGACGCTGGAGACGGCTTTGCTCGATGTGCCCGAAGTGGTGGTCTACGGCGTGCCGTGGATATACGAGAAGCTGAAGCCCTATGTGTTGAAGATTCCCTACGTGTCGTTGGTGAATCTGAACCTGGGGCGCGAGGCGGTGCGCGAGATCGTGCAGTGTCGTCCGACGATTGAGTATGCCGAGGCGGAGTTGCGGGCCGTCATGGATGGCGGTGCCGAGCGCGCGCGGATGAAGACCGACTTCGAGGAGCTGAGGAGCATAATCGGCGGCGACGGTGCGAGCGACCGTTTCGCCGCACGTATGGTGGCGGATTTGAAGGCATTGATAAGATGAAGATAATATGTATGGCACGCAACTATGCCGCCCATGCGGCCGAGTTGCACGACGGCGGCAGTGTGCCGCAGGAACCCGTGTTCTTTTTGAAACCCGATACGGCGTTGTTGCGCAACAACGATCCGTTTTATGTGCCGTCGTTTTCCGACGAGGTGCATTACGAATGCGAACTGGTGTGAGGATCAACCGCCTGGCGAAGTGCATAGACCGTCGTTTCGCCCACCGTTGTTACGACGAGGTGGGGCTGGGCATAGATTTCACGGCGCGCGATCGCCAGCGCGAGGCCATAGCGCACGGATTGCCGTGGGAACTGTGCAAGGGTTTCGACCACTCGGCGGCTCTGTCGCCCGAGTTCGTTCCGCTGGCGGAGCTGGGGGGAGACGTGCAGCGTCTGGAATTCGAGATGGAGTTGAACGGCGAGGTGCGCCAAAGGGGCCGCACGGAGGAGATGGTTTTCACTGTGGACGAGATCATCGGTTACGTGTCGCGGTTCATGACTCTGCGCATAGGCGATCTGATCTTCACGGGCACTCCCGTCGGCGTGGGACCCGTCGTGCGCGGCGACAATATCCGCGCGCGGTTGGGCGGGCGAACGCTGCTCGATTTCGATATAATGTAATTACATATTTCGGTCGCTGCGCTCCGAATACGGCAATCGAATCAGTTAAAATGCGACTCGTTGGAGTCGCGCGGGCCGCAGCCTCGCCCCGCGGAAGTCCACTTTCGCATACGCTCATTCACGCGGTCTTAGCAGGCTGCGGCCATAATTATTATATTAAAATATGCTGTTACACGAAAAACTTAAATGCCGTCGCCTCATATTGGCGTCGCAATCGCCGCGCCGCCGACAATTGCTGTCGGACGCAGGGTTGGAATATACGCTTGCCGAACGCTTCGAGTGCGAGGAGGTCTATCCCGCCGATCTGCCCGCCGCCGAGGTGGCCGAGTACTTGTCGCGGCTGAAGAGCGAGGCCTATCCCGAGACATTGGGCGAACGCGATATTCTGCTGACGGCCGATACGGTGGTCGTGGCAGGCGACGCGGTGCTGGGAAAACCTGCGGATCGCGAAGAGGCGGTGGCGATGCTGCATCGGCTGTCGGGGTGCTGTCACGAGGTGATAACCGGAGTCGCGTTGCGCGATGCCGAGCGTATGCGCAGCTTTTCGGCCCGTTCGAAAGTCTGTTTCCGCAGACTCTCCGACGAGGAGATAGATTATTATGTCGATAACTTTCGTCCGATGGACAAGGCGGGCGCTTACGGCATTCAGGAGTGGATAGGGTATGTAGGCATCGAGGGCATAGAAGGTTCGTTCTACAACGTGATGGGGCTGCCCGTGCAGAGAGTCTATTGCGAGCTGGACGCTTTCATGAAATAGATATTCCCTTTCGATTCCGTACGAATCGAAAGGGAATATCGGTTTAAACAGCCAGAAACGCTATGTAGCATGCGGCCGTTATCACGGCGCACGCAGCTTTGACACATGTGCAGCGGCAACGCAGTGTCGCCAGAGTGGCGACGGTGGCGACTATGCCGAACAACGTGAGGTTGACTACCTTGTCGTCGGAGAAGTCGTAGACACCGCAACCCGCGTAGATCAGATCGGCCAAGGCCAGTATGAAGAAATTGAATACGTTGCTGCCGATGATATTGCCGAACGCTATGTCGAAATTGCGCATGCGGAACAGCGATACGGTGGATGTGACCTCGGGCAGCGAGGTGGCTATGCCGAGGAACAGTGCTCCGGCCAGTCCCGATCCGAGGTCGTAGGCTTCGGCTATGTCGTCGGTGATGTACGTCAGCGCGATGCTCGCTCCGATGATGCCCAGACTCGCCAGCGTGAAGCGGATGACTATTCTGTGCAGCGACAGTGAGACGGCATCGTCGTCGATCTGCTGATCGTTCGCCGCGCCCGCTCCGTTGTCGGCGGCCAGATAGCGGACCGACATGACGTAGAACGCGATGAGCAGCAGCGACGTGACACTTACGTAGACCCAAGGGAAATCGCTGTTGCCCAATATGATGTCGGCCGAGATCCATCCCTGCATGTTGGCCGCTACGGCGCAATACATGAGCAGCATGAACACCACCACGTAGAAATGGCTGCGCGACAGTCGCGTCGACGCGAAGCGGCACAGGAAAAAGAGTATGACCACGGCCAGCATACCCGAGTTGAACAGATTGCTGCCCAGGATGTTGCCTATGCAGAGGCTCGGGTTGTCGATCAGCACCGTGGCCGAGATGCTGGTGAAGAGTTCGGGCAGCGAGGTAACGGCCGACAGCAGAACGCCGCCGAGGAAAGCACCCGAGAGGCGGGTGGTGCGGTCGATCATGTCGATGTAGCGCGAAGCGGCTATCGAGAACCATACGACGGCCGCGGCCGTGAGGATGTAGTATACGAATATCATAGTTGTGTAATGCTTGTTCTGTAATGTTCTTTTACCATTCCGAAAGGCCCTTGCGGGGCGAGGCGTCGAGACGTATGGCGATGAATACCAATATGGTGAATGCCACCAGCGACGATCCTCCGTAACTCATGAACGGCAGCGGAATACCCATCACGGGCATGAGTCCTATGGTCATGCCGACGTTCACCAGCACGTGGAACAGCAGTATGGAGGCCACGCAGTAGCTGTAAATGCGGCTGAACGGTTCCTGCTGACGTTCGCCTATCTTCATCAGACGCAGTATGAGCGCGCACAGCAGTCCCAAAACCACTGCGGCGCCGACGAACCCCCACTCCTCGCCTACGGTGCAGAATATGAAGTCGGTGTGTTTTTCGGGCACGAAGTTGTACTTTATCTGCGTGCCTTGCATGAATCCTTTGCCGAACAATCCGCCCGAGCCGATGGCGATTTTCGATTGGTTGACGTTGTAGTCCGCGCCGCTCGGATCGCTTACGATGCCCAGGAAGCTGAGTATGCGTTCGCGCTGGTGAGGCTTGAGTATCGATTCGAAGATCACGTCGGTAGTGGGGACGAAGATCATGGAACCCGCGAAGAGAGCCAGCGTGAGGAATATCGACGCGATGTTCTTTTTGACGGCCAGCAGTGCGGCGACGGCCACGGCGACTGTCATCACGACGATCATGCAGACGTAGGCGCTCAGCGCTCCGTCCCATGCCAGCAGCGAAAGGGTGTAGAGTGCGAGCGTCGCCAGACCGATGCAGGCCAGAAATATTATGTGTTCGCGCCATGCGCCTATCATCATGGCGTCGGAGAGGGTGAATATCAGCACCAGCAGCGAGAGCAGAAACAGCGGCGTGAACAGAAACGACGAGATGAACAGCGCAGCGACCATGAGGATCGGGATACATATCCATTTGTTCAGTCCCTCGCGGTAGAGCACGAACAGAAACGAGCATAGCACCACGCCCGATCCCGTGTCGTTCTGCAACACTATGATGGCCAGGGGCAGCATTATTATGAGTCCTACCCGAAACAGATCGCCGATGCGTTTTATCGAGAACGAATAGTTGCTCATGATGCGCGCCACGGCCAGTGCGGTGGCTATTTTGGCGAACTCCACGGGTTGTATTCGCACCGATTCGCTGAACTTGTACCACGCTTTGGCGCCGTTGACCACGGGTGCTATCTTTTCGGGCAGCACCAGAGTTCCGGCGATGAGCAATATGCCCGCCGCATAGGCGTAATAGGCGTACATATGGTAATAACGCGAGTCGAGCAGCAGGATGAACAGCGCCATGCCGAAGGCCGCACCTATCCAGACGGCCTGCTTCATATAGAAATGTTTGAACGAGAACAGATCCTCGATGCTGTCGTCGTACGAAGCCGAGGTGATGCAGACCATGCCCGCCGCCACCAGCAGCAGGTAGAGTACGATCGCTATGCGGTCGACTCCTTCGAAAAGCGGCATTTGTGCGTTGTTACCTCTCTTTGGCATAGTAGGGATAGTATATTTGCATGTTCTTCACTGCTTCCAGCAGTTGGGGGCGCGTTATGGTGTCGGTGAGGTAGAACTCCTCTATCAGGCTGGCGATCGGCACTGCGGCGGCCGCGCCGGAACCGCCGTTCTCCACATATACCGATATGGCTATGCGCGGATTGTCCTTGGGAGCGAACGACAGAAACGTCGAATGATCCTTTCCGTGCGGATTTTGGGCCGTGCCCGTCTTGCCGCACACGTCGAGCCCGGGAAGCATGGCTTTCGACGACGTGCCCGCTCCCGGGATGTTCACACCTTTCCACATGCCCTCGATTATGGGTTCGAAATGCTTGGGATCGACCTTGGTGTAGTGTCTCTCGTAGAAACGGCGGTCGAGCGAATCGCGTCTCTCGACGGCTTTGACTATGTGGGGGATGTAGTAATAGCCTCGATTGGCTATGGTGGCCGCGAGGTTGGCCATCTGCATGGGCGTGCATCCCAACTCGCCCTGACCGATGGAGAGCGACAGCACCGTGAGCCCGTTCCACGAGTTGCGGTAGCGTTTGTCGTAGAGTTCGCGCGTAGGCACCGTTCCGCCTCCCTCGCCCAGAAAGTCGGAGTCGAGCTTGCGGCCGAAACCGAAGCTGCGCACGTAGTCGGCCCACACCTCCAGACCGTTTTTCACGCTGCCGTACTTGCGGTTCTCGATTATGTCGCGGAACACGTAGCAGAAATATGCGTTGCACGACTGTGCCACCGCGCTGCGCAAATCGAGCGGCGAGGCATGAGAGTGACACTTCTGACTGATGCGCCCCACGTGGTAGCCGTCGTGGCAGGGGTGGGTGTCGGAAGGGCGCAGGACGCCCTCCTGCATGCCGATGAGTCCCTGAACCAGCTTGAACGTCGACCCCGGGGGATATTTGGCTTTCACGGCGCGGTTGAACAGCGGCTGCCGTTTGTTGCGGAGCATCTTCATGTAGTTGTTGCCGCGTTCGCGACCTACCAACTCGTCGGGATCGTAGGTGGGCGACGATGCCATTACCAGAATCTCGCCCGTCGACGGTTCGATGGCCACCACGGCGCCTACCTTGCCCTCCATCAGCTCCTCGGCGAAGGCTTGCAGGCGGGCGTCGATGGTACATGTGAGCGTGCTGCCCGGGATGGGCAGCGAGTCGAACGCGCCGTTCATGTAGGAGCCCTTGATGGCTCCGTGAGTGTCGACCTCCAGTATCTTCACTCCGTCCTTGCCGCGAAGTTCCTCCTCGTAAGCCGCCTCCACGCCGCTCATGCCGATGTAGTCGCCCGCCGAATATTCGGGGTTGCGTTTGATTATGTCGGCGTTCACCTCGCCCACGTATCCGAGCAGGTTGCCGCCTATCTTGCGCGGATATTGGCGCACGGTGCGGTAGACGGTGTAGAACCCGGGGAAATTGCACTCCTCGAAACGCAGTTTGACCTCCTTCGACACATAGTTGGCTATGAGCATCGGCGCGCGCGGACGCATGCGGGCGTTGCGCAGCGCGGCGGTGAGTTTCTCCTTGGTTATACCTACGATGTTGCAGAAGCGTACGGTGTCGAAACCCTGCTTGCCTATGTCGCGGTGGATGACCATCAGGTCGTAGCACTCCTTGCTTTGGACGAGAAATTCGCCGTTGCGGTCGACCACCTCGCCGCGCGGAGCGTACTGCACCTCGTAACGCAGCACGTTGCCCGCAGCGAGTCGTTTGTATTTCGAGTCGACGAGCTGTATGTAGGCCACGCGGCACCCGATGACGGCGAATACGGCGAGTACTATCATTCTGAGAATGGTGCGGCGGATATGCGGGTCGTTGTCGGCCATGCGTTACTTGTTCAGTATTTTTTCGATAAACAGTTTGATGAAGTACCAGATGAATACGGCGGCCGCAATGTCGCTCAGGACGAGTCGCAGCATGGCGTGCGGCAGATGGCGCAGCGAGAGCGATTCGAGCAGGAAATATACGGAGCTGTGGAGCAGGATCATTCCCGTCATGTACCAAGCCAGGTTTTTCTGCGTCAGGCGGTAGAGCGCGGGCACCGCTTCGTCGGGCCCCGAGGCGCGGCCGCATGTCAGGTTCACCACGAGGCGGCGCAGGAAACCCGCGGCCGCGGCTGCTATGACGTTGAGGCCGCCCATACCCGTCAGCACGTCGATGGTGAGGCCCATTGCCGCCGAAAGCAGCAGGACCCACACGGGTTTGGTGTCGAGCGGCAGCAGGATGATGAAGGCCGCATATATCAGAGGGTGGAAATAGACGCTGAGCGTGATGTTGTCGATCAGAAATATCTGCAACAGCACCAGCGTGGCGAACACTCCCGCGTATGATAGGTATTTTTGCATAAAAATTCTCTCTTTATGGTTCGTATAGGCATCGCCGCCGCGAATTGAAACCGCCCGCGGCCGTCTATTGTCCCGCGGCGCTGCCGTTCGCGACCGAGTTTTCGAGGTGCGACGCCTCGCCGTAATCGAGATTCTCGATAAGGATGACGTTGCTGATCTTGGTGATGTCGGCGGCCAGTCGTATCACCACGTCGTAGGCGGTCTGCGTGTCGTTGAGGCTGTAGCTCTCCACGTAACCGATCTTCACCCCTTCGGGAAAGTAGTGGGAGAGTCCCGACGACACCACCTCGTCGCCTATGTCTATTTCGGCATACTTGGACAGTTCGCTCATATTCATCCTGTGGGGACTGCCGCCGCCCCACGAGATAGATCCGAAGCGGTCGTCGCCCACGATCTTTCCGCTGGTGCGAAAATCGATGTTGAGCATGGGCATCACCACCGAATAACGTTCGGAACATCCGATGACGTATCCGATCATCATTCCGTCGGGCGAGATTACGGCCATGTTCTCCGTCACGCCGTGGGCTATTCCTCGGTTGAGCGTAATGTAGTTGCGATCGCGTGCGATACTGTTGGACACTATGCGGGCCGTCATGTAGCGATACTGCGACAGCTCGTCGATGCCGAGTTGCATGGTGTCGAGACCCGCGGCCGCAGCCTGCTCGCGGTAGACCGAAACCTGCATCTCCAGCTCGGCCACGCGCTCGGAGAGGAGCTCGTTTTCGTGCCGCAGCGTGAAGTAGTGTCTCACGCCGAAAACGGCACTCTTCACGCCTCCCGTCACCGTGTTGGCGTGCGAGAGTATCTTGGCCTGCGTGTAGTATGAGGAGTGCGCATAATAATTGAGTGCTATTGCCTCGATAACGATGAACAATAGCACAACATATATTCTGCGTATGAATTCGATCAGCTTGTACATTCCTAACCATCATTGGCGACAATCGCGGCGAGACGAGATCCCGCCGCGACGGCCCGTCTCGCGACGGGGTGCGTTTATCTCATCAGGAACGAGAACTTGTCGATATTCTTCATCGCGATGCTGGTGCCTCGCGCCACGGCGCGCAGAGGGTCCTCGGCGATGTGGAACGGCAGACCCGATTTGTCCGACAGACGTTTGTCGAGACCCTTTATCAAGGCTCCGCCGCCTGCCAAATAGACGCCGTTCTTCACGATGTCGGCGTAAAGCTCGGGCGGCATGGTTTCGAGCACCTTCATCAGCGCGGCGTCGAGCTTCACGAGCGACTTCTCCAGCGCGTATGCTATTTCGTTGTAGCTCAGAGTGACCGTCTGCGGCAACGCGGTGAGCATGTTGGGACCCGTTATCACGTAATCCTCGGGTTCGTCCTCCAGTTCGGGAACGGCGGCTCCGATCGAGCATTTGATGGCTTCGGCCGTGCGTTCGCCTATGCGGATGTTGTGCTGCTGGCGCACGTAGTTCTGAATGTCGGCCGTGAACACGTCGCCCGCCACGTTTATCGACTCCGAGCAGACGATGCCGCCCAGCGATATGCAGGCGATTTCCGATGTACCGCCGCCGATGTCGATCACCATGTTGCCTTCGGGAGCCTCCACGTCGAGTCCCGCACCCAAGGCGGCCGCCATGGGTTCGAAGATCATGTAGACGTCGCGGCCTCCCGCATGTTCGGCCGAGTCGCGCACGGCACGGATCTCCACGTTGGTCGAACCCGAGGGGATGCAGATTACCATGCGGAGCGAAGGGGCGAACATGCTGCTCGACGTGCGCACTTTCTTTATCAGGCCGCGCAGCATCAGCTCCGTGGCGTTGAAATCGGCTATCACGCCGTCTTTCAGCGGGCGTATGGTCTTTATCGTGGGGTTGGTCTTCTCGTGCATCTGGCGGGCCTGCTGGCCTATGGCCATCACCTTGCCCGTGTGTACGTCCAAAGCCACGATCGACGGTTCGTCGACCACCACTTTGCCGTTATAGATAATCAACGTATTGGCCGTACCGAGGTCGATGGCCAACTCCTGCGTCAATGAAAAAAATCCCATATTTAACTCCTTACTAACTTCTTGTACCGTTAATCGATTGATTGCGTGTCGTTAGGCTTCGCGAATGCGTGTGCCCGCGCGATGCGTCGCTCACGACTGCACAAAGGTAGAAAAAAGATGGATAAGTTTTGCAACAGCTTCCCGACTTTTTTCACGGAAAAATTACTACTTTTGTCGGCGTTAACATCAACTGTTCTCTCGCATGACAAACAACGCTCGCAAATGTGCCGTCATCGGTTACGGAAGCTGGGCCACGGCCATCGTCAAGATACTTACCGAGAACGGTGTGCGCGTGGGGTGGCATATTCTCAATCCCGAAGTGCTCGCATCGGTCGGCGACGAGGGGCGCAACTGCAAATATCTGCGCGACGCCGAGTTGGATCGGTCGTTTATCGAGGCGACGCCCGACGTGAACGAGGCGGTGAGGGGGGCTGCGACCGTGGTGCTGGCCATGCCTTCGGCATTTTTGAAGAAGGTGATGGAGCCGCTCGCCGAACCTTTGTCGGACAAAGTGGTCGTGTCGGCCGTGAAGGGCATAGTGCCCGATGATTTCATGTCGGTGGCCGAGTACGTGTCGCGGCGTTACGGAGTGCCCGAGTCGCAGATGGCCATCGTGACGGGACCGTCGCATGCCGAGGAGGTCGGCATGGGGCGTCTGTCGTATCTTACGGCCGTGTGCCGCGACGGTGCGACGCGACGGAGCATAGGGGCCATGTTCGAAAGGCCCTACATCCGCGTGAGCTGTTCCGACGATATTTATGGCGTGGAATATGCGGCTATCATGAAAAACATATATGCGCTCGCGGTGGGACTGGCGGTGGGGCTGGGTTACGGCGATAACTTCGTGGCGGTGCTCATATCGAACTGTGCGGCCGAGATGAGCCGTTTTCTGTCGGTGTACTGCCGCGGCGAACGCAGCCTTTACGCTTCGGCTTATTTGGGCGATCTGCTGGTGACGTGTTATTCCACTTACAGCCGCAACCGCCGTTTGGGTCTGCTCATAGGGCGCGGATGCACGGTGCGCAGCGCCATGAACGAGATGACCATGGTGGCCGAGGGATATTATGCCGCCGAGTGCATACGGCACACCTCGACTTCGCACGAGGTGGAACTGCCCATAGCCGACATGGTATACGAGGTGCTTTACAAGGGCGCTTCGGCGCGGCGGGCGATGCGCGAACTTACCGCGAAATTGATATGATCGATTATAAACCAAAATCAGTAAAACGATGAGTTTGATTAAACTGGACATTGCCAAGTCGGGCGTTGCCGTCGACGAGGGCATGAAGGCCCGCGCGCAGCAGGCCAACGCATTGCTCCACTCGGGAGAGGGTGCGGGTAACGACTTTCTGGGTTGGGTGAACCTGCCGTCGTCTATCGATGCCGAGCAAATAGCCGCCATCGAGGCTCAGGCTGCGCAGTTGCGCGCCAAAGCCGAGGTCGTGATATGTATCGGAATCGGCGGTTCGTATCTCGGAGCCAAAGCCGTTATCGAGGCCATGAACGACTCTTTCGCCTTTCTGCATCGCAAGCGTGAGAATCCCACGGTGGTATTCGCGGGACAGAATATCTCGGAGGATTACACTTACGAACTGCTGGAGGCCGTGAAGGATTATTCGGTAGCTGCTGTCGTAATATCGAAGTCGGGTACCACCACCGAGCCTGCTATTGCGTTCCGCATCATTAAGGCCGAGATCGAGAAGCGTTACGGCAAGG
>CAUDHE010000044.1 GCA_958449275.1 uncultured Alistipes sp.
CAAACGGTACGCTTACAGTGTCGTTCATCGGGTATGAAGATCAGAAGGTGAACATTTCGGGAAAGACCTCGCTCGAGGTGATTCTCAAGGAGGATGCTCAGGCCATCGAGGCCGTATCGGTTATCGGATACGGTTCGGCCAACAAGGTGGGAACCACCATCGGTTCCGTCGCCAAAGTGAAGGGCGAAGTGCTGGAGAACAAGCCCACGGCCAACGTTGCCGACGCATTGCAGGGAAAAGTAGCAGGTTTGCAGGTCTACACCTCGTCGGGTGAGCCTACGACGGCCTCTACCATCCGTCTGCACGGTGTGGGTTCGACCAACGCGGGTACCGCACCGCTGATTCTGCTCGACGGCGCACCCATCACCACGGGAACGATGGTGATGCTGAACCCCAACGACATCGAGTCGGTGAATGTGCTGAAAGACGCTTCGGCGACTTCGGTTTACGGCGCCCGCGCCGCCAACGGAGTCATGTATATCGTGACGAAGAAGGGTTCGCGCGACCGCGAGGCCACCATCACCCTCAACACCCAGTACGGTATCTCGCAGCCCGCCACCAACAAGTTCCATTTCATGTCGGGCAGCGAGCTGGCTACATACCAGCACAAGTACGGCTACCTAACCGACAGCCAGCTGGAGGATATTCTGGCGTCGGGCGTGAACACCAACTGGCGCAAGCACCTCTTCAATCAGAACGCTCCCATGTACCAGGTCGACCTGTCGATTTCGGGCGGTTCGGAGCGCACCACCTACTACGTATCGGGCATGTTCATGGATCAGCAGGGTACCGACCCCGCATCGAGCCTGCACAAGTATGCCGTGCGTTCAAACGTCGAGTCGAAAGCCAACAAGTGGTTGAAGCTGGGCATGAACCTCGGTCTCGGATACGACCGTCGCGAGCAGGCCAACTCTACTCAGGGTTACCTGAACTACATGGCCGACAACGTGGCGTTCGGTGCCATTATGTTCCCCACCTACGCATCGCCCTATAACGAGGACGGCACCGATGTGGAGAAGATCCCCTACATCGGCGTGGTGAACCCTCTCCTGAAGAACAAGTACTACTCTTATATAGGTCGTACGTTGCAGGTCAACGCCACCGGATATGCGTTGATAACTCCGTTCAAGAATTTCAACATCAAGACGCAGTTGAGCGGCGACATATGGTATTACACCGTAAAGAGCACTTCGTCGCCTGCATATCCTTTCGGTTCGGGCAGCGGTTCGGTATCGCGCAGCGCGTCGAACGACCACACCCTCACCTACACCAACACGATGGACTACCAGTGGACTTCGGCCGAGAAGCACAACTTCTATATCCTGGCCGGTCACGAGAGCGTGCAGTACCGCTACGACAAACTCTCGGCAGGCCGCAGCGGCCAGACCGACGAGCGTATGATGACCATCGGCAACGGTACGGGAACTCCCTCGGCTTCGGACGATGCAAGCGAATACTACTTTAACTCGGCTTTCGGTCGTCTGGAGTATAACTTCGACCGCAAATACTTCTTCGACGCTTCGGTCCGTTACGACGCCTCGTCGCGTTTCGGTGCAAGCAACCGCGGTGCCACCTTCTTCGCTTTGGGTGCCATGTGGGATATGAAACGCGAGAATTTCCTCGCCGATGTCAATGCTCTCAATGCTTTGAAGCTCAAGGTTTCGTACGGTACTCAGGGTAATGCCGACATCGACGCTTACTCGGCTCTCGGCCTCGTGGCCTCGGGCAACTACTACGACCAGTCGGGTTTGGTGATAAGCACCATCGACAACCCCGAGCTGAGCTGGGAGACTCAGAAACTCTTCACCGTGGGCTTGACGGCCGGTTTGTGGCAGGATCGCCTGACGGCCGAGATCGAGTTCTACAATCGTAAGACCGAGGACATGTTGATGAGCGTTCCTTACCCCTACACTTCGGGTTACACTTCGGGTATGAGAAACGTCGGCAGCATGTATAACCGCGGTATCGACGTAAACGTAAGCGGCGACGTGGTACGCACCAAGGATTGGTTGGTGAATCTGCACGTTAACTTCTCGTACAACAAGAACTGCGTGACCAAGATATTCAACGGCTATGACGAATATCCCATGCCGAGCTACCTTATGTCGTACACCGTAGGCCACGATGTGGGCGAGCTCTATTGCGAGACTCTGCTGGGCGTCGATCCCGAGGACGGCCGTTACATGTGGGCCGCCATCGATCCCGTTACGGGCGAGCGTGTGGCTACCAAGGACTACAACGAGTCGGTAGCCGAGTTGCAGGGTAAGTCGCGTTATGCTCCGTGGGCAGGCGGTTTCGGCCTGAACGCAAGCTGGAAGGGCATCAGCATCGCCGCCGATTTCTCGTGGAACTACGGCAAGTATCTGGTTAACAACGACCGCTACTTCACCGAGTTGGACCAGTATACCTCATACAGCCGCAACAAGGATCTGTTGAACCGTTGGGAGAAGCCGGGCGATGTGGCCAAGTACGGTAAGTTCGGTCAAACCGTCCAGTTCGACTCGCACCTTATCGAGGACGCTTCGTTCCTGCGACTGAAGAACCTCACCGTAGGTTACTCGTTGCCGCGCAAATGGATGGATAAGACGGGCTTCATGAAGGGTGCACGCATCTACTTCACCGCTCGTAACCTGCTCACCGTGACCAAATACACGGGCTTCGACCCCGAGGCCGATACCAACCTCACCTACGGTCGTTACCCCAACTCGCGTCAGTTCGTTGGCGGTTTGCAGCTCACATTCTAACAATTACGTGTAACTAATAAAGATGACGAATATGAAAAAAATAGCAATATCCATCGCAATTGCCGCCTGCTCGCTGATCTTTACCTCTTGCGATCTGGACACCTATCCGGAGAACAAGCTGGTGAACGATCAGGCATTGCAGACCATGAGCGATCTTGAGAAATTCGAGCTCGGAACCTATGCGCTGTTCCGCGGCAACTTCGCCGCTCCGCTCATCATCGCCGGCGATCTCCAGGGCGACTACGTGAATGCCGTACGCGGTTTCGGCAATACGTACGGCCCCCTTCACAAGTGGGATTATTCATATGCCGACTACGAGGTGGAGGATGTTTGGCAGGCCAACTACAGAACCATCGCGCAGACCAACTACGTTCTGTCGAAAGACGGTTCGATCAGCTACACCGACGAGGAGAAGGCCGATTACGACGCAATCATGGGTGAGATGTACTTCATCCGCGCCATGTCGCTCTTCCAGCTTATCGAGAAGTTCTGCGGCGATTACGACGCTGCGACGGCAAGCAAGGATTATTCGGGTATGCCCGTGTTGAAGGGTTTCAATCCTCAGGAGATGCCCTCGCGCAGCACTCTCGCCGACACCTACGCACAGGTTCTGTCGGACATCGCCGCGGCCAAGACTCGTCTGGACGGCTTCGGCGGCAAGGCCGGTGCCAAGGTGCTCACTATCGATTGCGTCACGGCTCTGGAGGCCCGCGTATATCTTCAGATGCACAACTACGACGAGGCTTACAAGAAAGCTGCCTCGCTCATCGCCGACGGTACGTATTCGCTCGCAGCTTCGGCCGACGATCTGAAAGCGCTCTTCACCGACGACTCGGGATCGGAGATCATCTTCGTGTTCTATGCCAGCACGACCGAGCTTCCCGCCGATTACGGTACTCAGTTCGTTCGCGACCAGAACAGCAAGGACGACTATTATTTGCCCCAGTACATACCCACGCAGACGCTCGTCGACATGTATGACGAGGCCGACTACCGCAAGGGCGTATATTTCATCAAAGCCGAGAACTCTACTTGCGAGATCAATGGCAACAAGATCGCTACTCCCGTGTATCTGATGAACAAGTATCCGGGCAACCCCGCTTTGCAGACCACTTCGGGCACCAAGAACTATCGCAACGCTTTCAAGGTGTTCCGTATAGCCGAGATGTATCTGATAGCGGCCGAGGCAGGTCTCTATGCTCAGGGAGGCGATGCCAAGACCTATCTTAACGCCCTGCGCACCAAGCGCGGCTTGAACGCTCTGTCTGCGGTGACTTTGGCCGACGTGAAGGCCGAGCGCGTGCGCGAGCTGATGTTCGAGGGCAACCGCATATCGGATCTGAAGCGTTGGGGCGACGGCATCTCGTCGCGCAAGCCCCAGACGGGAAAGATCGGCACGGGCGAGAATTTCGGTTTGATCGAGAGCGGCAGCATGTTCGAGAACCTATCGGTTGCGAGCAGCGACTATCGTTTCGTATGGCCCGTTCCCTCGAACGAGATCTACGCCAACCAGAACCTTGCGAGCCAGCAGAACCCCGGATGGGAGAAATAAGTTTTCGACGGGTCGGATAATAATCCGACGATCGTGATCGAGCGGTTTCCGTATTTTGCGGAAACCGCTTTTCGTATGCGGCGTATGTTAAATTTTCGTTAACAATATGTCTGTTTTTTTGTCGCAGCGGACCGCATGGCGTATCTTTGTTTTGCAAATTGACTCAAACGAATGGAGCATATTTACACTTTCATGCTCGTGGTGATGATTATCCTCGCCGTCACGGGCCTTTTCATCGGTGTGATGAACGATGCGGCCAACTTCCTCAACTCGGCCATCGCGTCGAAAGCCGCGCCTCTGAAAGTCATCATGGCCGTGGCCTCCATAGGAATAATCATCGGAGCCGTCACGTCGAGCGGCATGATGGAGGTGGCGCGCAGCGGAATGTTCGACCCCGCACATTTCACGTTCCGACAGGTGATGATACTCTATCTGTCGGTGATGCTGGCCAACATAATCCTGCTGGATATCTACAACACACTCGGATTGCCCACCTCGACGACGGTCGCGCTTATATTCTGTCTGCTGGGCGCGGCGCTCGCCGTATCGGTGGTGATCATAACATCCGACGACAGTATCTCGCTGGCAAGAATCGGCGAGTACATCAACTCCACCCGTGCGTTGGCCATCGTGGCGGGAATCCTGCTGTCGGTGGTGATCGCTTTCACGTGCGGATCCATCGTGATGTATGTCTCGCGCATGATATTCTCGTTCCGCTATCATGTCATGTTCCGCCGTATGGGCGCGGCGTGGTGCGGAATATCGTTCACCGCCATAGTCTATTTCGCTCTTTTCAAGGGTCTGAAAGGCATATTGAGCGATTCGGCCGTGATACAATATATCGACGGGCATCTGATGTTCTCGCTATTCATAATATGGATAGTGTGCAGCATAGCGCTCTTTTTCTTGCAGATGTTCCGCATCAATATCCTGAAAATGAACATTCTCGCCGGTACGTTCGCACTGGCGCTGGCTTTCGCCGGCAACGATCTGGTGAATTTCGTGGGTGTGCCCGTCGCGGGATTCGACTCCTACATGATGGCTTCGGAGAGCGGCAACACCGCCATGAACATGGCCGAACTTGCGGGGCCCGTGTCGGCGAACATGTATCTTCTGCTTGTCGCGGGAATGATAATGATCGTGACATTGTGGACCTCGAAACGCGCATTGTCGGTCAGCAAGACCGAACTGTCGCTTTCGAGCCAAAACGAGGGGCGCGAGCAATACGGATCGACATCGGCTTCTCGCGGCATGGTGCGTATGGCGATGAACATACATAATGCCTACGAGCGCATCGTGCCCGATGCAGTGCGCGCGTGGGTGTCGGGGCGTTTCGAGCAGTTGTCGGAGGCGGAGCGCGAAGGAGGATCTTACGACCTGATACGCGCTACGGTGAATCTCACCACTTCGGCCATTCTGATATCGGTCGCCACGTCGTTGAAACTCCCTCTCTCGACCACTTACGTGTGTTTCATGGTGTCGATGGGTTCGTCGCTCGCCGACCGCGCTTGGGGCCGCGAGAGTGCCGTATATCGCATTTCGGGCGTCATGACCGTCGTGTCGGGATGGTTCATTACGGGTTTCGGCGCGATGCTGATAGCTTTCTGCGTGGGGCTGGCGTTGTGTTACGGCGGCAATGCGGCCATAATAATAGTGTCGCTGCTGTGCGGATGGATGCTCGTGCGCAGCAACATGCGCAAGAATCGCGAGGCGGCGGAGGTGCATGAGCAGCACGAAGATCCCGAGACCGTGGCCGACGCGGTGCGTTACACCATAGACGACGTGGCCTCTACGATGCGTCGCATCACCCAGATATACGATCGCGTGCTGATAGCCGTGTCGCGCGAGAACCGCAAGGCGCTCAAGGAGGTGGTGCAGCAGAGCGAGGAGCTTTACGAAGCCTCGCGCGAACGCAAATACAACATAATGCCCACGCTCATGCGCATGAAGGAGAGCGAACTCAACACGGCGCAATATTACGTGCAGGTGGTGGATTACATGAACGAGATAGCCAAGGCGCTGCTGCATATCACCCGCCCGTGCTTCCGACATATCGACAACAACCACGAAGGCTTTTCGGAGGAACAGGTGGCGGATCTGATGAAGATCAACGACGACGTGGAGGAGATCTTCTCGCGCATAAACGTCATGTTGCAACGCAACGATTTCGGCGACCTCGATCTTATACTCGAATTGCGCGACGAACTGTTCGGGTCGATATCCGACGCCATGGCGAGCCAACTGCGGCGCATACGCGACAAAACCACCTCGACCAAGACCAACATGCTCTTTTTGGCCATATTGAGCGAGACCAAGACGATCGTGCTCCAGTCGCGCAATCTGGTCAAATCGCAACGCTATTTCCTGCAACACCAAACCCGACAATAATGAATCTGAAATACGGAATAGACGACCGTCCGCGCATCGGACAACTCCTGCTTTACAGTCTGCAATGGTTCGTGCTCGCGGTGGCAGTGGTCACCACATCGCTATTCATAGCGGTCGGTTCGCCCGCCGAGAGGGTGCTTTACGCGCAAAAGGTATTCGCACTGATGGGTGCGGCGACGATCGTGCAGGTGCTGTGGGGGCACCGCATGCCCATCGTAGTGGGACCCGCGTCGGTGCTTCTGGTGGGTATCATAACGGCTTTGGCGTCGCAGGGGGCTGAGGTCGATACCGACAAAATATACACTGCCGTTATGATAGGCGGCGCGGCGGTGGCGGCTCTCTCGCTGGGTCGTACGCTCGAACGTATGCAACGTATTTTCACTCCCCGCATAGTGGTGGTCATACTGATGTTGATAGCTTACACCCTCGCGCCCACGATCAAGAATCTGATATTTCCCGCGGGCGAGGAGTCGCGTTACGCGTTCGGATTGTGGTTCACCGTATTGTGCACGCCCGTGATGGCGATTGCATCGTACAGGTTGAGCGGGGTGCGCAAATCGCTCGTGATACCGGTCGCTCTTTTGATCGGCAGTGCGGTTTATTATGCCGTTTACGGAGGTTTCGGCGATGTGTTCGCGGCGTATTCCGAATCAGAAGGTGCCTTGTTGTTGCCACGAATGGAGTTCGACGGCAGCATGATCGCAGCGTTTCTGTTCTGCTATGTGGCTTTGGTGATTAACGATGTGGGCTCGGTTCAGTCGCTCGGGGCCATGCTCGGCACGACCGATATCGACAAACGCTGTCGACGCGGCGTAGGGCTTACGGGTCTTATGAATATCGCGGCGGGCGGAATGGGCATCATCGGCCCGGTGAATTATTCCATGTCGCCGGGGGTGATCGCCTCGTCGCTGTGTGCTTCGCGCTTCGCTTTGCTGCCCGCCGGCGCGGGACTCGTAGTGTGCGCTTTCGTGCCGTCGCTCATTGCCATGTTGTCGGCCATTCCCGATACGGTGATAGGCGTTATTCTGCTTTATCTGATGGGAACTCAACTGGCGGCGGCATTTCAGATGATGGCATCGGTTCGCGGCGCGGACAGGTTCGAGGCATACCTTATAATAGGTCTGCCCGTTATGGCGGCGCTGTTGTTTTCGGGTATTCCCATGTCGGTCATTCCCCCTATGCTGAAGCCTATAGTGGGTAACGGATTTGTCATGGGTGTGCTCACCGTATTGCTGTTGGAACACGGCGTTTTCCGCGATTTGGATAGCGAAAAACAGTAAAGCCAGCTATTGTCGGCCGCCACACCGCGCGAAGAAACAAAAAAGGATGTGAAACATTTTCACATCCTTTTTTCTGCGTTCGGAAAAACTATTGGCCCAGCAGACGCATCGCCTCGACGGGATTGTCGGTAGTTATGTAATCCACGCCGTGATCGATGCACCACTTCAGATTCTCTGTGTCGTTCACGGTCCACACGTTTACGGTGAGTCCCAAATCGTGGCACTGCTCGATCCACTCGGGATGCTTCTTCATAACGCCTATGTTGTAGTCAATGCCCGTGTAACCGTGCTCCTTACACTGCTCGGGCGTGAAATTTCCGTTCAGATAAGCCACTTTAGTGCCTTTGGGCGCATTCTTTACGAGCTGGTCGCACACGTATTGGCTGAAGCCGATGTACTCCACGTCTTTGCGCAGCTTGTACTTCTTCACGGCGGCGAGAACCTTGTTCACCACGCGTGCCTCCTGCTCGGGGGTGGGATGGTTCTTGATCTCGATGATGAGTTTGGTAGCGGTGTTTTTCTTGGCCTGAGCCAGATATTCGTCCAGCGTCGGCAGTGTCTCGCCGTTAGAGAGCGCCTGCGCGCGCAGAGTCGCGAAATCGGTCTGCTGCACATTGTATTTGCCGTGCTTGGGGCCGTGAATCACTACCAATACTCCGTCGGCTGTTTCGTTCACGTCGCACTCCGATCCGAAAGTACCCAGATCCTGCGCGTTTTTGAGGCTCGAAATGGTGTTGTGCGCCGAACCCTCCTTTGCGTGATAGCCTCTGTGCGCTATCACCTGAGTCTGTGCGCAGATAGTCGTCGCGGCAAAAAGGCATGCCGCCAAAGTCATAAATCTTTTCATAATGGTATGTTTTATGGTTTGCAATTGCTGTTTGCTTTTGGTTTTATTCGCCGCCTCTTTCGGTTCGAAAGCAAAAGCAAAGTTATAACATTATTTTGCAATAACGCCAACAATGTGCGTTTTTTGGAACGATTATCAACAATTATGCGGCCGCATGCCTTTTTTCGGACATGTTTTTCGCACGATTCCGGATCGCGGCGCCTCCTCCGCCGGCGGAGGACGTTGTCGACAGAAGCCGAACGACGTCGTAATTTTATCGTTGCAGGGGCGATATTGTGAATTATATTTTATAAATTTGCGGTGAATGGAATTTATTTCCAAGCAAACGGAAAAATATTGAACAAATAATAAACAGAAGAATGAAAAACAAGTATTCGTTACCGCAGGACGGCGGTTTGATGCTCGACGGAACTCCGACCGACATCATCCATCGTTACGAAAAAATTCCCACCTCGGTTTTCGAGGTGGAGAGCGACGGCGTAATGTATGTAGCCGATCAGGTCGTGCGTGCCATCCGTATGCACGAGGCCTCGGGCGAGCAGCGTCTGTTCGCACTCGGACTCACCACGGGCAAGACCCCGATAGGCGTTTACCGCGAACTGGTGAACCGCTTCAAGAGCGGCGAGGTGTCGTTCAAGCATGTGGAGGTATACAGTCTCGATGAGTTTTACCCGATCAAGGCCACCGAGCAGCAAAGCCGCAATTATCGTATTCACGAGGATTTCCTGAGCCATATCGACATTCTGCCCGAGAACGTGCACATAATCGACGGCTCGGTTCCCGTCGACAAGGTGTCGGCCTACTGTGCCGATTACGACCGCAAGGCACGCAATATCGACCTGATGGTCATCGGCATGGGTGCGCAGGGTCAGATCGGGTTCAACGAACCCGGATCGTACGCCAAATCGGTGACCCGCATGGTGCAGCTCACCTATCAGTCGCGCAAGGTGCAGGCGGGCCTTTTCTACGGCATCGAGAATACGCCCAAGATGGCCATTACGATGGGGTTGAGCACCGTGATGAATACCAAGCGCATAATACTCATGGCATGGGGCGAGGATAAGGCCGACGTGGTCAGCAAGGTCGTCGAGGGCGAAGCGACACGTCTTATTCCCGCGTCGCTGTTGCAGAATCATCCCAACATCGAGGCTGTCGTGGACGATCCCGCGGCCGATTATCTCACGGTGAAGAAGGCTCCGTGGCTGGTGGGTCCCTGCAACTGGACTCCGCGTCTGGTACGCAAGGCTGTCGTTTGGCTGTGCGGTGTCGTGGAGAAACCCATCCTCAAGCTCACTTATACGGATTACATCGAACACTCGCTGGGCGAATTGCTCGAGGCCGTGGGAAGCTCTTACGATGCGGTGAACATAAAGGTGTTCAACGATCTTCAGCACACCATCACGGGCTGGCCGGGCGGCAAACCCAATGCCGACGACTCTACGCGCCCCGTGCCGTCGACCCCTTTCCCCAAGCGCGTGATTATCTTCTCGCCGCATCCCGACGACGACGTGATCTCGATGGGAGGTACGTTTATCCGTCTGGTGGAGCAGGGCCACGACGTGCATGTAGCTTACGAAACATCGGGTAATGTGGCCGTACACGACGACGTGGTGATACAGAATCTCGACACGGCCCGCGAACTCGGACTCGGCGATCGCGTGGACGAGGTGCGCGAGATCATAGCTTCGAAGAAAAAGGGCGAGCCCGAACCCCGTGCTCTGCTCAACATCAAGGGCGCCATTCGTCGTGCCGAGGCGCGTGCCGCAGTACGTTCTTTCGGCCTGAACGAAAATACCAATGCTCACTTCCTGAATCTGCCGTTCTACGAGACGGGCGGCATAAAGAAGGGCCAGCGTACCGACAAGGATATAGAGATCATTACGAAACTGCTGCTCGAGGTGAAACCTCATCAGATATATCTGGCGGGCGATTTGGCCGATCCTCACGGCACGCATCGCGTCTGCACCGAAGCCGTGCTGGAGGCGTTGAGCCGTCTGGAGGGCGAGGAGTGGCTCAAGGAGTGCGTTATCTGGCTCTATCGCGGCGCATGGATGGAGTGGGAGATCGGCATGGTCGACATGGCGGTGCCGTTGAGTCCCGACGAACTTATCAAAAAGCGTCATGCCATCTACCGCCACCTCTCGCAGAAGGATATCGTCCCCTTCCCGGGCGACGACAGCCGCGAATTCTGGCAGCGTGCCGAAGAGCGTACGCAGAACACGGCCCGCCTTTACGATCTGTTGGGCATGGCCGAATACCAAGCTATCGAAGTTTTCGTTAAAATGAAGTTATAACCGTTATGAGAGTCATCATAGAGAACAATGCGGCCGAGGCGGGCCGTTGGGCTGCGCATTACGTCGCGGATCAGATAAACGCCAAAGCCGCCGCGTGCGGCGAACCTTTCGTGCTGGGACTGCCTACGGGATCGACCCCGCTGGGCATGTATGCCGAACTCATCGCACTGAACAAGGCCGGCAAGGTGTCGTTCGCCAACGTCGTTACATTCAACATGGACGAATACGTGGGTCTTCCCGAGGAGCACCCCGAGAGCTATCACTCGTTCATGTGGAACAACTTCTTCTCGCATATCGACATCAAGCGCGAGAACGTCAACATCCTGAACGGCAATGCTGCCGACCTCGATGCCGAGTGCGCCTCTTACGAGGAGCGCATAGCGGCTGCGGGCGGGATCGACCTCTTCATCGGCGGCGTGGGCGAGGACGGTCATCTGGCTTTCAACGAACCATTCTCATCGCTCGATTCGCGTACGCGCGTAAAGACACTGACGGAGGATACGATCATCGTCAACTCGCGCTTCTTCGACAACGACGTGACCAAAGTACCCAAGCTCGCCCTTACCGTCGGCGTAGGCACCGTATGTTCGGCCAAGCAGGTGCTGGTGCTGGCGCTGGGTCACAAGAAGGCGCGTGCCGTGCAGCAGTGCGTCGAGGGTGCGGTGTCGCATGCCTGGACCATCACGGCGTTGCAGATGCATCCCAAAGGCATTCTGGTGTGCGACGAACCCGCCGTCGGCGAGCTTAAGGTGAACACCTATCGCTATTTCAAGGACATAGAGAAGTGTAATTTATAATATAAAAACGTTATGGCAAATACTCCCACACCCCACATAGGGGCCGTCGCGGGCGAAATCGCCGACAAGGTGATAATGGCGGGCGATCCGTTGCGCGCCAAGGTTATGGCCGAGCGTTTTCTGGAAAACCCCGTGCAGTATAACAACGTACGCGGCATGCTCGGATTCACGGGTACATACAAGGGCAAACGCATATCGGTGCAGGGCCACGGCATGGGCATACCGTCGATAGGCATATATTCTTACGAACTGTTCAATTTCTACGGTGTGAAGAGCATCATCCGTACCGGTTCGGCAGGGGCTTTCGATCCCGATTTGGAACTCGGCGACGTGGTGATAGGCATGGGTTCATGCACCGACTCCAATTACGGCGCGCAGTTCCGTCTGCCGGGTACGTTCGCTCCGATAGCCGATTTCGGTCTGGTGCGCGCCGCCGCCGAGAAAGCGGAAGGGATGGGCATACGCTACAAGGTCGGCAATCTGCTGGCGAGCGACGTCTTCTACGGCGACGATCCCGAGGGCTGGAAAGCTTGGCAGAAGATGGGTGTGCTGGCCGTGGAGATGGAGGCTGCCGCACTATATATGAACGCGGCTCGCAGCGGCAACAAGGCCCTGTGCATCTGCACAGTGTCCGATTCGTTGGTAAAGGGCTCCGCATGTACTGCCGAACAGCGTCAGAACAGCTTCACCAACATGATGGAGATGGCTTTCGACATCATCTGATCCGCTGCGAGACATGCCCGCGGCGGATTACATAGCCGATCGGTTGCGGGAGTTGCGCGACGAGGGTTATCGCGATTTTCATGCGCGTTTGATCCCTACGGTCGATCCGACGAGGATCATCGGTGTGCGCACTCCCGACCTCAGGCGGTTGGCGCGCGAGGTTGCGCGCGACGACGAGTTGTCGGAGCGGTTTCTGGCCGAACTTCCCCACCGTTATTACGAGGAGAATAATCTCCACGGCGCGTTGTTGTGCCTGAGGATAAAGGATATCGACGGTCTGTTCGCCGAACTCGACCGATTTTTGCCCTATGTCGACAATTGGGCCACGTGCGACATGCTCTCGCCCAAGCTCTTCGCCCGTCATCCCGACGCGGCGGAGCGAAAAATCACGGAGTGGCTCGGCAGCGGGCATATTTATACGGTACGTTTCGGTGTGGTGTCGCTGCTCGGATTCTTTTTGGACGAGCGGTTCCGTCCCGAACATTTCGAATTGTTGCGCACGCTGAAGTTCGGGGAGTACTACATCGACATGGCCGTGGCGTGGTATTTCAGTTTCGCACTCATCAAACAGTGGGATGCGGCTTTGCCGATCGTGGAGAGCGGAACGCTGGATAAACGCGTTCATAACATGACTATTCAAAAAGCCGTCGACAGCCTCCGCATAACGCCCGAACGTAAAGACCGTCTGCGTACGCTGCGACGGCGGTAGAGGCTGTTTTTTCGGCGCAACCTGCCCGAATCACACGATTTTCACGAATTTTACACCCAATACCCTATAATGATGAAACGTCTTGTCTTTTTGATCTTCGCCGTCGCATGTGCCTCGGCGGTTTTCGCGCAGAACACCGCGAGCGTGAGCGGCCGCGTAACCGACGCCTCCACGGGCGACCCCATAGATTTCGCCGATGTGGTCGTTATCGACGACGATAACAACACCGTGGCTTCGGGGACGGTGCGCGAAGGGCGTTTCGCGATCGAACGCGTGCGCGAGGGCGAACATACGCTGTCGATTCTTCTGGTCGGCTATCAACCCTACGACAGTAGGATCGATTTCCGCAAGGGTGAAAAAATCGAACTCGGCAACATTCGGCTCTCGATGATCGAAACGGGGCTGAAGGAGGTGACCGTGACGGGCCGACGCAGTCAGATAGTGTATAAACTCGACCGTCAACGCATAAACGCCTCGTCGGTGTTGTCGGCCTCGGGCGGCACGGCCGTCGATGTGCTCCAATCGACCCCTTCGGTGCGCGTGGATGCCGACGGCGAGGTATCGTTCCGCGGCAGTACGGGTTTTCTGGTCTATGTGGACGGTAAACCGAGCATGCTGGAGGGTACGCAGGCGCTGCAACAGATCGCGGCGTCGAATATCGAGGACATAGAGATCATAACCACGCCCTCGGCGCGTTACAAAACCGACGGCGACGCGGGCATAATAAACATAGTCACCAAACGACGGACGGACGAAGGTGTGAGCGGTTCGGCGAATGTGGCGGGCAGTACCATAGGTTCGTGGAGCGGCGATCTGCTGTTGAGCTATCGCAAGGGTGCGCATCGCTGGTATGTCGGCGGTGCGGGATCGGACTTGAAAGGCAAGAGCGACTTCAGCCAGATGAAAACCACCGTCGTGGATGATTTCGTAACCACTTCCGATGCCGACGGCACGCGTCACAGCCGCAAACCGTCGGGAATAGGACGCATAGGCTGGGAGTACGACAACCGTCGCCACGACCTGCTGGTAGAGTTTCAAAGCGGCGACGCGGTAAATGCCCGCGGCGGCGACATGAGCTATTACGAACACCGCATGCAGGGCGACGTTGTGTTGAACGATAACGTCTACGAGAGCCACGACCGCTATTCGAACGAAAAGAGTCTGGCGCAGTTGGCCACGGACTATACGTTCCGTCTGAACGAACGCGGCGACAAGATATCGGTCGTAGGACGCTTGCGTTACGACTGGTATGCGCTGGAGTATACGGAGAGCAACATGTTCGACACCTCGGGCGTGCGTTACGAGGGTACGCGCGGATACGAAAAGGAGCATCATTGGGATTTCGACGGCACGGCCGCCTACGAACTCAACTACCGTCCCGACGGCAAACTGGAGCTCGGTTATCAATACACGTCATACAGCGAGCACGGTGATTACAATATCAAATACTGGGATCGCAGCATGTCCGATTTCGTGTGGCAGGACGATCTGCACGCCCCCTTCTTCTATCGTCGTCAGATCCATTCGGGATACCTGATGCTGAACGACAAGTTCGGCCCCGTGGAATTTGACGCGGGCGTGAGGGCCGACCGCACCATAGACGAACTCGCGATCGCCGTGGAGGGCGCCGACCGCCACATAACGCGCATGGAGCTGTTCCCCTCGGCGCATGTGGCCTACACCGCTCCGCACGACAATATCCTCTCGCTCGGCTACTCCTATCGCACCAACCGCCCTGGAATATGGCAGTTGGAACCCTACATCACTTACGAGGATTATTATACCAAACAGATCGGCAATCCCGATATCGCACCCGAGTATATCCATTCTCTCGAAGCGGGTTATCGCAAGACCATCGCCGAGGAGAATACCATAGCTGTTACGGGATTCTATCGCCATCGTCGCGGCGTACGCGACCGCGTTCGCGTGGCATACGAACCCGGCGTAACGCTCGATTCGCTGATAAACGCAGGTAACGACCGCTCGATCGGACTGGAGCTGAACGCCCGCGTGAAGGTGGCGCGCCGATGGGACATGACGGTAAACGGAAGCGTGTTCGGTTACAAGTTCACGAGCCGCTACGAAGGGTGTATCGACAATTCGAACACCAATTACGCATTCTCCATGATAAACAATTTCTCGGCGGGACGCAATACGAGCATACAGTTCGACGCCAACGTCGTGGGACCTGCCGTGCTTACGCAGGGCCGCGAGAAGGGATACTGCTATTTCGATCTGGCGCTGCGCCGTAATCTGTTCGGCAATCGCGTTACGGTGGCCGTCGTGGCTCACGACGTATTCCGCACGGCCCGTTATCGCAACAGCCGCGTTACGCCCGTGCTTATATCCTCTACGTACGTGCGGCCTAAGTACCCCAACATAGTTCTGTCGCTCGGTTATTCGTTCAATGCCGCGAGTCGCAAGGAGCATTCGGGAGCCGTCTCTTCGGGAGCCGTGTTCGAGGGTAAGGATTTTTAGGATGCCTTTTCGGGTCGCGCTATTTCGTTTTTGAACCGTTTTTGCATTAATTCGCCGTAGTATGAATGATATAGTCGGAAATACCGAGTGGGACGGACTGCCTGTGCCGCGCCGTCTGTGGGCTATAGTCGCCGTGGCGTTCGGCGTGTCGCTGTCGGTGATCGACAGCGTCATAGCCAACGTGGCTCTGCCTACCATTTCGGTGGAGCTGGGCATCTCGTCGGCCGATTCGGTGTGGATCGTCAATGCCTACCAGTTGGCCGTGGTTACCATGCTGCTGGTGTTCTCCAATCTGGGCGACATCGTCGGTTACCGTCGCGTTTACATCGTGGGCCTCGCTCTTTTCACCGCAGCTTCCGTCGGATGCGCCTTTTCGTCGGGACTCGTGTCGCTCATCGTGTGGCGCGCCTTGCAGGGATTGGGCGCTGCGGCCGTGACGAGCGTCAATACCACTCTGATCCGAATAATATATCCCCGCCGCATGCTGGGGCGCGGTATGGGCATAAACGCCACCGTCGTGGCGGTGTCTTCGGTCGCGGGTCCGTCAGTCGCGGCAGCCATTCTGTCGGTGGCTTCATGGCACTGGCTGTTCGCTATCAATATTCCCATAGGTTTGACGGCCTTTATGCTCAGCCGCCGTTTCCTGCCGCGTAATCCCGTGAAAATCGAGGGACGCAGGTTCGATTGGCGCGACGGGGCGATGTGCGCATTTACGTTCGGGGCGATGATGGGGTGCGTGGAGGCCTATCTGCACGGTGTGAGATTGATATATGTAGTTCAGATCGCTGCCGTGACGGCATTCGTGGCGTGGCGTTTCGTGCGCGAACAGTTGCGGCGTTCCATGCCGATTCTGCCTTTCGATCTGCTGCGCATTCCGATATTCTCGCTCTCGATCGTAACCTCCGTATGTTCTTTCATAGCGCAAATGGCGGCCATGGTGGCATTGCCGTTCATACTTCAGCACGATTTGGGCTACGATGCGGTCGGAACGGGGCTGCTCTTTACGGCATGGCCTATGGTTATCATGGTGGTGGCTCCCGTGGCAGGCATGCTTGTGGAGAGGATACATGCGGGGTATATGGGACTGGCAGGGTTGTCGATAATGGCCTTCGGGCTGGTGATGCTCGGGCTGCTGCCGACCGCACCGTCGCACTTCGATATAGTGTGGCGTCTGGTGGTGTGCGGCCTGGGATTCGGAATATTCCAATCACCCAACAACAGCATAATGATCGCCTCGGCTCCGCAGCATCGCAGCGGTTCGGCGAGCGGCATGCTGGCTTCGGCACGCCTCGTGGGGCAGACCACGGGTGCGGCGATGGTGGCCATGCTGTTCCGTATGAACGGCGGCGAGGTGACGCGTTCGGCGTTGTTCGTGGCGGCGGGTTTGGCTCTGTTCGGGGCTTTGCTCTCGGCCTCGCGCATACGCTTGCCGTTGCCCGAGGGATTGAAACGACGATAAAACAGCGATGATGATAATTTTCCACATAGAATATTATACCCGTCGGGACGAACGTCTGTCGATCATATTCGATGACGGGGCAGAATACGGTCTGCGATGCGAATCCGACGGACAGTGGTCGGCTGAGGTAACGCGTTGCGAAGGCTGCGCCGCGGCCTATCGTTATCTGTTGCGCGCGACCGACGGTTCCTTGCGTCGCGAGGAGTGGGGCAAAGGTCATAGGCTCGATGCAGGTTCGGCCGAGCGTGTCGAGGTGTTCGATCATTGGCACGAACGGCCTGCCGCGGCACCGTTCTACTCGTCGTTTTTCACCCGAGGAGTGTTTCGTCGAACTAATCCGCGAGAAGCCGCGTCGGCAATCGAAGGACGTATTCTGTTGCGCGTGGAGGCTCCGACCGTCGCGTCGGACGAGGCGGTCGCCGTTGTCGGCGAACATGCCGCTGCGGGTTGCTGGCAAGTGGAACGGGCCGTTGCGATGGCCGACGGCACGGCTTCCGTGTGGAGTGTTTCGTTACCCGCTTCGGTTGCGGGCAGCGAGTTCAAGTTCATCGTTACGGATGCCGCAACGGGACGTTTTAAGAGATACGAGGGCGGAGATAACCGCCGTTTTCCCGCGGTTGCGGCCGACGCAGCGATCGTGGTCGACGGTCTGCGCATGCGCGACGAAAACCCGTTGTGGCGCGGCGCGGGTGTTGCCGTGCCTTTGTTCTCGCTGCGCAGCGGTCACGGTTGGGGATGCGGCGAGTTCCGCGATTTGAAGCTCTTGGCCGACTGGGCATCCGCGACGGGCTTGTCGGTGATACAGTTGCTTCCCGTAAACGACACTTCGGCCACCGGTACGTGGCGCGACTCCTATCCATATAACACGTTGTCGTGCTTCGCCTTGCATCCTATGTACGCGAGTGCGGAGGCGGTGACGGAGCGATGTTCGGATTGCGTACGATATGCGGAACTCGCCGCCTCGTTCGGTGAGTTCGCCGCTGCGGGCGCTCGGCTCGACGGTCTTTCGGCGGTGGATTACGAAGCGGTAATTAAATTGAAAACAGATTTCCTACGACGCGCTTACGATCTGTGCGGCCGTGAGATCATGTCTTCGGACGAGTACAAGGCTTTCGAGCGCAAAAATGCCGAATGGCTTTTCCCTTACGCCGTTTTCTCGGCTCTGCGCGACGAATCGGGCACGACCGACCATACGCAATGGGGCGAAATGAAGCGATACGATGCCGCTCGTGCCGAGCGATATGCCCGTGAGAATGCGCATGCCGTCGGATTTCGCAAGTTCGTGCAATACTTGCTCGACGAAGAGCTGCGCGAGGCGGGCGACTATGCCCGTTCGCGCGGGGTATTGCTCAAGGGCGACATTCCCATCGGAGTATCGCCGTCGAGCGTCGAGGTATGGCGCTCGCCCGAGCTGTTCAACCTTACCATGTCGGCGGGAGCGCCGCCCGACGATTTCGCCGTCGAGGGGCAGAATTGGGGATTTCCCACATACGATTGGCGACGCATGGCCGAAGACGGATACGCTTGGTGGCGTTCGCGTCTTTGTAAGATGGCGGAGTATTTCGACGCTTATCGCATCGACCACATATTGGGATTTTTCCGCATTTGGGAGGTTCCGCGCGAGGCGGTCGGCGCATTGACCGGCCATTTCAATCCTTCGCTTCCTTACAGCGCCGAGGAGATAGCGGGATTCGGATTTCCGTTCGATGCGTCGGTTCACGTCGCCCGTGACCTTAAGTCGTCCGATGTTCTGTTCTTGGAGGATCCCTATGCTCCGAAACGCTATTTTCCCCGCATCGAAGGGTGCGGGACCGCGGCTTTCGCCGCTTTGGACAACGATGCGCAAAGGGCATATTCGCGATTGTACGAGGATTTCTATTATCGGCGCCATAACGATTTCTGGCGCGATTGCGCATTGAGACGTCTGCCGAAATTGATCTCTGCGACGGGAATGCTCGCCTGCGGCGAGGATCTCGGCATGATCCCCGCATGCGTACCCGACGTGATGCGGTCGGAGCAGATCTTGTCGCTTGAGATCGAGCGCATGCCGAAGCGGTTCGGCACGGAATTCGGCGATCCGATGCAGTATCCTTATCTTTCGGTCGCCTCTCCGTCCACGCACGACATGTCGACCGTTCGCGGCTGGTGGCGCGAGAACCCCGAGGCGACTTGCAGATATTGGCGCGATATCGCGGGACACGAGGGCGAACCTCCCGCCGAGTGTTCGGGCGCGGCGGCCCGCGATATCGCGGAACGCCACATGCGGTCGCGGTCGATGCTGGCCATTCTGCCATTGCAGGACTGGCTGGCCGTCGACGAGGATTTGCGTGCCGACGACCCCGATGCCGAACGCATCAACGTGCCTGCCGACCCCGATCATTATTGGCGTTACCGCATGCACATCCGTATCGAGGAGTTGCTTGCAGCCGATCGTTTTAACGATACGGTCCGCGCTTTGACGGCATTGCGGCGAGGGAAGTAATGCGACTCGTCAGAGTCGCGCGGGCCGCAGCCTCGCCCCGCGGAGGCCCGCTGCTACTGACGTTCGCAGAGGTTCTCCGCAGGCTGCCGCCCGAACCTCTATCGCCGTATGATCGTGCGTCCGAAAGGCACCAGCGCGAAACTCATCAGTTTGAAATGCTGGATACCGAACGGTATTCCTACGATGGTGAGGCAGAAGAGCACACCCCACGCGAGATGCGAGAGTGCGATCCAGATTCCGCCTACGAATATCCAGATGATGTTCAGCAACGTGTTGAGGCATCCTACGGGACATTCGTTGGCCCTGACCTCACCGCCGAACGGCCACAATGCGAACAATCCGATGCGTATGACCTGCAATCCGAAAGGTATGCCCACGATGGTCAGACACAACAATATGCCGCCGACCAAATATTCCAGCGCCATGAACAGACCGCCGAATATTATCCAGATGATGTTGCCGATGATGCTCATATTCGTTTTGTAGCTTAAATTAAATTGTCGGATATTTCGACATCGCACGGCGATATCGACAGTTCGCCGACGCCCCATGCGACGGACTGCTAAAGCATTCCTGCCGCCGTCGGCGAATCGCATGCAATAAATCCTTATCCTATCAGGAATTCGAACAGATTGGGGTTGTCGTTCAGATATTCGTAATCGATGTCGTGCCGTTTCATTCGGGTCGTAAGACCTTCGAAATCGTCGGGACTCTGCAATTCGATTCCTATCAGTACGGGACCTTTCTCGCGATTGGTTTTCTTCTTGTATTCGAAATAGGTTATGTCGTCGTGCGGCCCCAGAACGTTGCTCACGAAGTTCTGCAAGGCTCCCGCACGTTGCGGAAAACGCACCACGAAGTAGTGCTTCAAGCCTTCGTACAGCAACGACCGCTCCTTTATGTCCTCCATGCGGACTATGTCGTTGTTGCTGCCGCTCACCACGCACACCACATTTTTGCCTTCGATCTTGTCACGATAGAGGTCGAGGGCGCTTATGCTCAGCGCCCCCGCAGGTTCGGCTACGATGGCGTCGAAATTGTAAAGGTTGAGGATCGTGGTGCACACCTTACCCTCGGGAACCGTCACAATGTCGTCGAGAACCTGCCTGCAAATATCGAACGTCATGTCGCCCACACGCTGCACGGCCGCGCCGTCGACGAACTTGTCCACGTGAGCGAGTTCGGTCACCTCGCCACGTTCGAACGACAGTTTCATACCCGCAGCGCCCGCAGGCTCCACGCCTACGATCTTCGTCTGCGGCGACATCTGTTTGTATACGCTGCCGATTCCCGACGCGAGACCACCGCCGCCTATGGGGACGAATATGTAGTCTACGGCCGTGCGGCTCTGTTGCAGTATCTCCAACCCTACGGTGCCCTGCCCCTCGATGATCTTGGGGTCGTTGAACGGCGGAATGAAGGTCTTGCCCTCGCGCTCGCACATCTCAGTGGCGGCGGCGTTCGCCTCGTCGAAGGTGTCTCCCGTGAGAACCACCTCGACGAACTCCCCGCCGAACATCTTCACCTGGTTTATCTTCTGCTTGGGAGTGGTCACGGGCATGAATATCTTGCCCGTTATGCCGAGTCTGTTGCACGACAGAGCTACGCCCTGAGCGTGGTTGCCCGCACTTGCGCATACTATGCCGCGTTCGGTAAGATCGGGCGTGAGCGAGCGGATTTTGTTGTAGGCGCCGCGGATCTTGTACGAACGCACCATCTGTAAATCCTCGCGCTTGAGCATCACTTCAGCACCGTATCGCTCCGACAGACTGCGGTTGTGCATCAGCGGTGTGGGATTGAGTATCTCGGCAAGCGTATGCTCGGCGGTCATCACGTCGTTCAGCGCGGGAAAGTAGCTGTTTTTATCACTCATTTTCGGTCGTCGGTTGAAATTTACGCTATGTTGGCCGCAATGAAGTCGCCGACCTCCGTCGTAGAGGATGCCTTCACTCCCTCGGGTGCGATATCCTCGGTCACCACGTCGCGTTCTATCGACAGGTCGACCGCACGGCGTATGGCGGTTCCCGCTTCCATGTCGGCGAAAGCGTATTCGAACATCATGGCTGCCGAGAGTATCGTGGCTATCGGGTTGGCTATGTTCTTGCCCGCAGCCTGCGGATAGGAGCCGTGTATCGGCTCGAAAAGCGACGTGTGGGTTCCGATCGACGCCGAGGGCAGCAATCCGAGCGAACCCGTTATGACGCTGGCTTCGTCGGTGAGTATGTCGCCGAACATGTTTTCCGTGACTATCACGTCGAAGTGGCGGGGCTGCTGTAT
>CAUDHE010000045.1 GCA_958449275.1 uncultured Alistipes sp.
CGTCGGGGACGGCCGAAGACCGCGGATTTAATTTTTGACGAAAGAAAGGACTTGACATGAAAACTCCGAGAATTGCAGAGATTCTGAAATCGGGCGCAACGGGCAGCGACATTACCGTAAAGGGCTGGGTGCGCACCAAGCGAGGAAACAAGAATGTGGCGTTCATCGCGCTGAACGACGGTTCGTGCGCTGCCAACATACAGATAGTCGTTGACTTGGCCAATTTCGACGAAAACACTCTCAAACTCGTCACCACGGGTGCCTGCATCCGCGTGGACGGCCGTCTGGTGGAGTCGCCTGCATCGGGTCAGGGCGTCGAGGTGCAGGCTTCGGCCATCGAGATCTACGGCACGGCCGATCCCGAGACCTATCCTTTGCAGAAAAAGGGTCATTCGCTGGAGTTTCTGCGCGACATAGCCTATCTGCGTCCGCGTACCAACACTTTCGGCGCGGTGCTCCGCATACGCCACGCGATGGCTTATGCCATTCACAAATATTTCAACGACAACGGGTTCTATTACCTTCACACTCCGCTCATCACCGGTTCGGACTGCGAGGGTGCGGGCGCGATGTTCAACGTCACCACGCTCGACATAGCCAACCCGCCGCGCACCGAGGACGGTAAGGTCGACTACTCCAAGGATTTCTTCGGCAAACCCTGCAATCTCACCGTGTCGGGACAGCTGGAGGGCGAGCTCGGAGCGTTGTCGCTCGGTCGTATCTACACCTTCGGTCCCACGTTCCGCGCCGAGAACTCCAACACACCGCGCCACCTGGCCGAGTTCTGGATGATAGAGCCCGAGATGGCTTTCTTCGAGCTGGACGACAATATGGATTTGGCCGAGGATTTCCTGAAATATCTTATCCGTTATGCGCTGGAGAACTGCCGCGAGGATTTGGAGTTCATGAACAAGATGTGGGATAACGAACTCATATCGCGTCTGGAGTTCGTGCTGAACAACGATTTCGTGCGTCTCGACTACACCGAGGGCATCGAGATATTGAAGGCTTCGGGCCGCAAGTTCGAGTTCCCCTGCGAATGGGGTTGCGACCTCCAGTCGGAGCACGAGCGTTATCTGGTTGAGGAGCACTTCAAACGTCCCGTCATACTCATCAACTATCCGAAGGAGATCAAGGCTTTCTACATGAAGCAGAACGAGGACGGCCGCACCGTGCGCGCAATGGATGTGCTGTTCCCCAAAATAGGCGAGATAATAGGCGGTTCGGAGCGCGAGTCCGACTATGGCAAACTTTCTGCAAGGGTGAAGGAGCTAGGAATGAACGAGGCCGACATTTGGTGGTATCTCGATACCCGTCGCTGGGGATCGGCGCCCCATTCGGGCTTCGGACTGGGCTTCGAGCGTCTGTTGCTGTTCGTGACGGGCATGGGCAACATTCGCGACGTGATACCGTTCCCGCGCACGCCGAACAACGCGGAGTTTTAACGCTACGGCAAGACCGCTGTTTACTCTGATCTCTTTGCACTCGGAGCGCAGCGGCCGAAGTCTCCTCCCGAGGAGAGGATTGCGGAATAAAATTCCGCTTCTGCTGTGGCGGCTCGGCAATCCTCGCAGGCGTGATTGCCCTCGCCTGCCGAACGCAGTTTAGGGGAGGGTCAGACTTGTAAATGCGGCTCGGGCCGCAGGTGACGTCCGTCGGATCAGGTTTTGCGGCATCGTGATGCCGATACATTGAAAATATAAATTGCTTGATATGAAGAGACTGATATTGTTCGTAGTGCTCGCATGCCTCACGGCGGGTGACGCCGCCGCACGGCGCCGCGCGACGGGGACGTGCAACCTCGTATTCATAGGCAACAGCATCACCGAAGGGGTACTCCATGCCGACAAGGCCAAGACCGCACCGCCCGTGTTCGCCGCCGAATATGCGGGACGCATGCTCGGAGCCGACGTCAATTTCCGCAACTGCGGCCGCTCGGGAGCCACGACGGTGGATTTCCTGCCCGAACGCGCGACCGATTTCAAACGCGTGGAACAGGCCGTCGGCGAATTGCAGGCCATCAGTTACGAACCCATAGTCTTTTCGATCATGCTCGGCACCAACGATTCTGCTTCGTCGGGTCCGCTCGGCGCACCCGTGTCGAACGAGGATTACAAGCGCAATCTGCTGACTATCATCAGCCGTCTGCGCGAAATGTGTCCCGCTGCGATCTTCGTGCTCCAGCGTCCCATCTGGTACAGTCCCAATACCTACAACGGCGCCATGTATCTGGTGGCGGGGCAGAAACGCCTGCTGGGCTACGCCAACGTGCTGATAGACATAGCAGACAATAACGACGACGTATATTTGGGCGACTTCAAGAGTTTCGAGTATTTCCGCGCGAACTACCGTAAACTATGTTTCCCCGAGAACGGTAATGCGGGAGTGTTCTATCTGCATCCCAACGAGGAGGGCGCGCGCAAGCTCGCCAAGCGGTGGGCGCGGGCGATAGTGCGCGCCGTGGATGCCCGCGACCATTGATGTGCAGCGACCCCGACACGAACCGCCGCGCGAGGCGGTCCGAATAACCAAAACGACGTCTGCCCCGAGGCGGACGTTCGGTTCCCGAAGAGACCTGTCGAATGTGGAAGTGTATAACAGCTAAAAATGTAACGCAATGGCTATTTCACAACGTCAGATTCAGAAACTGCAACAGACTCTCTCTCCGCAGCAGATACAGATGATAAAGCTGCTGGAGCTGCCCACGATGCAGCTCGAACAGCGCGTGAAGCAGGAGATCGAGGACAACATCGTGCTCGAGGAGGAGGAAAACGCATCCGACGACGAGGAGGCGCAGAAGATATCGGTAGACGATTATATCCGCGACGACGATGCCCCGAGTTACAAGAGCCGCATAAACAACTTTTCGAAGGACGACAAGCAGCGCCCCGTCAACATAACCGAGGGCCGTTCGATGCAGGAATACCTCGTCGATCAGTTGCGTTACCGCAACCTCTCGGAACGCGACATGCGCGTAGCCGAGTTTTTGGTGGGCAGTATCGACGAGGACGGTTATCTGCGACGCGATCTGGATTCCGTATCCGACGACATAGCCTTTTCGCTCGGCATCGAGGTCGCGCCCGAGGAGCTGGAGCGTGTGCTCGGCATTATCCATCAGTTGGAACCTGCGGGAATAGGCGCGCGCAATCTTCAGGAGTGTCTGTTGTTGCAGATGAGGCAGCGACGCATGGATTCGCCCGCCAAGCGGCTGGCACGCAAGATCGTGACCTCATATTTCGAAGAGTTCGTCAAGAAGCATTACGAGAAACTCATGTCGCGCCTCGGCGTGGGCGAGGAGGAGTTCCGCGATGCGATCGAGGAGATACGCCATCTGTCGCCAAAGCCGGGGAATCTCTATTCGGAGGGCGGGATGGATACCACACCTTATATTATACCCGATTTCCGCATCGACTACCACGACGGGCGGTTCGAGCTGTCGCTCAATTCGTACAACATCCCCGAGGTGAAGATCAATCGCCGCTACATGGAGATGATACGCGATATGGTGACCTCCAACGGTACCGTGGCGGAGAAGAATCGCGAGGCCATACAGTTCGTAAAGAGTAAGATCGATTCGGCCAAATGGTTCATCTCGGCCATCAAGCAGCGTCACGACACACTGATGCGCACCATGCAGGAGATTCTGAATTTTCAGAAAGAGTATTTCAAGGACGGCGACAAGAGCAAACTGCGCCCCATGATCCTGAAGGATATAGCCGATCGTACGGGATTGGATGTTTCGACAATATCTCGCGTGGTGAACAGCAAATATGCCCAGACGCATTTCGGGATCATACTCCTCAAGTCGCTGTTTTCGGAGGCGATGCAGACCGAAAGCGGCGAGATCGTGTCGAGCTACGAGATCAAGAATCTGCTTCAGACCTGCATCGACGAGGAGGACAAGCGTCACCCTCTCACCGACGAGACTTTGATGAATATTCTCAACTCCAAGGGTTATTGCATTGCCCGCCGCACGGTGGCCAAATATCGCGAGATGCTCGATATCCCCGTCGCTCGTCTGCGTAAACAGATATGATTGTCGGGCAAAGATGAAAATATCCGACCTTTTTCAAGGTCGGATATTTTTTTGCTGTACACGGTGGGCGGTTTTCGTTCGATATTTCGACATCGCATCGCGATGTCGGCAGTTCGCCGCCACCCAATGCGGCGGACTGCAACTCACCGACGGCGAGTTGCTTCGACTAACCCACCAGTGCATCCGCCAACTCGGCGAACTTGGCTTCGGTGTCGGCATTCATGGCCGACCGTATCGTCACGACGGGTTCCGCTATGCGTATATCCGTCATAGCCTCCATTCTTTCGCGCATGACGCGCGCCGCTACGGGCGCCCATGTGCCGTTCTCGACCAGGGCGACGGTGCGACGCCGGTAGTTTTTGCTTTTCAGACGGTTGAGGAATGCCTCCATTGCGGGGAACAGTCCTCCGTCGTATGTGGCGCAGGCGAGCACCATGCGGTCGTAACGGAAAGCGTCCTCCACGGCCTCGGCCATGTCGTCGCGCGCGAGGTCGCAAACCGAAACCTTTTCCGCGCCCTTTTCGCGCAGAATTTCGGCCAAACGATTCGCTGCTGCTGCGGTGTTGCCGTGAATCGATCCGAAAGCGATGAATATACCCTTGTCTTCGGGCTCATAGCTGCTCCACGTGTGGTATTTGCCGATGTAATAGCCGAGATTCTCTTTCAGTATAGGTCCGTGCAGCGGGCAGATGGTCGCTATGTCGAGTGCGGCGGCTTTCTTCAGCAGTGCCTGCACGTTAGCGCCGTATTTGCCTACGATATTGAAGTAGTAGCGGCGAGCCTCGCAAGCCCAGTCTTCGTCGGTGTCGAGCGCTCCGAACTTGCCGAATCCGTCGGCCGAAAAGAGTATCTTTTCGCTCTGTTCGTAAGCCACCATTACCTCGGGCCAGTGTACCATGGGGGCCATGAAGAATTGCAGCGTGTGGCTGCCCAGCGGGAGAGTGTCGCCCTCGCATACGGTTACGCGGCGGTCGGCGTAGTCGCAGCCGAAGAATTGCGCCGTCATGGCGAATGTCTTGGCGTTGCCCACGATCTTCATTTCGGGATAGCGATCCATCGCTTCGGCTATTATCGATGCGTGGTCGGCCTCCATGTGCAGCGTGACGAGGTAGTCGGGCGTGCGTCCTCCCAAAGCCGTTTCGAGATTGCGCAGCCATTCGTCGCCTTTGCGGCGGTCGACGGTGTCCATCACGGCGATCTTCTCGTCGAGAATAACGTACGAGTTGTACGATATGCCGTTGGGGACTATGTATTGACTTTCGAACAGGTCGATGTCGTGGTCGTCGACGCCTATGTATTTGATCGAATCCGAGATCGTTATGTCATTTGCCATAATCGTATGTTGTTTTATCGTTTACGATCGCAAATATAATGCTTATTCGTTTACGATGCGGCGCGTGACGGATAATTTTTGCGCCGTTCGGCCGCAACCGCTCTTCGGACAGTATTCGGCTATGATAATATATATAGGTGCGATACTATTATCCGGCATATATAAGTGTGCGATAAAAAAAAAAACGAAAAATTTACTACTTTGTGTTGCATAATAGCAAAAGAGCGTTTATATTTGCATCGTGAAAATAGAGATAAACATCGACGATATGAAAAAGTTTTATTCATTGATTGTTTTGGTCGCACTCATATTTGCGACCGTTGCCGATGCCGCTGAGTTCGCGGGACGGTCGGCAGGCGACGTTCGCGGTCGCGTTATCGACAAGAACGGCGAGGCGGTAGGGTACGCCACCGTGGTGGCCATGTCGGGCGATTCGCAGGCGTCCGGCACGACGAGCGACGAAAACGGCCGTTTTGCGTTGAAATTGCAGCGCGGCGAGTATAGGGTGGTGATCGATTTCGTGGGTTACCGAAGCGCCGAGCGCACGATAATCGCGGGCGACGGCGATGTGGACATGGGCGACATTACGCTGGCGGAGGCTTCGACCGAGATCGGCGAGGTGGTGGTGTCGGCTCAGATGATCCGCCGCGAGGCCGACCGCTTCGTAGTGGATGTGGCCAACTCGGCCGGCGCCGTGGGCAAGGACGGTACCGAACTCTTGCGGCAGTCGCCAGGGGTGTGGGTCGACGACGACAAGATAGCGGTGAACGGTGCGAGCGGCACCAAGGTATACGTGAACGATCGCGAGATTCGTCTCTCGGGCGAGGAGCTGGTGCAGTACGTACGCAACCTGCGCGCCGAGGACATATCGAAGATCGAGGTGATACCGCAGACGGGTGCCGACCACGATGCCGATTCGTCGGGAGGAGCCATAAAGATCACGCTCAAGCGACGTTTGGACAACGGCATGATGGGTTCGGTGAGAATGTATACGCAGCATAACGGCATGGGGTCGTCGTACGATCCGTCGGCATCGATCAACTACCATGCGGGACGTTTCGACCTGTCGGCCTCGGGCTGGTATACCAATTCGACGCAAAAGGCGGTCGCAGAGGAGAATACCGTATATAAGACTGCCGACGCGTTGATGGACGCCGTGTCGAACGATCGTCGCAGCGAGAGCGACGGCGGTGCGAGCGTGTCGGCGGTGGCGGAGATCGGCAAACGTCACAGCGTGGGCGCCTCGTTCGACTACTGGCGCTGGAACGACGGCAACGTCACCGACTCGCGCACGTCGTACAAGGCTGCGGGGACCGACCGTTACAGCCGGAGCCGCTACGACAATTTCGACAAGCGCGAGAACTTTTCGACCACGTTCAACTACATAATGAAGATCGACACGCTGGGTTCGACCTTCAAACTCATAGGCGACTACACGCAGCGCAACACCGATGCGGGTACCGACAACATTTCGCGGATTACCGAGTCGGGGGCGACCGCCGATTCCCTCTACTTCGATCGTTCCAATTCGCTCTTTCGCGTAGCCACGGCCACGGCGGCAGTCGACAAGATGCTGTCGCGACACTGGACTCTGCGTGCCGGAGCCAAATATACGTACAACGAGATAAATGCCGACGCCCGTTACCGCTGGCTCGACGACGGAGCGTGGGTCCCCTCGGCGGCCGACGATTACGACATAGCCTACACCGAGAACATAGGTGCGCTCTATGCCGTGGCCTCGATGAATTACGGCCGCTGGAGCGTGGTGGCGGGTCTGCGCGGCGAATATACATTCACCGAGGGCAAGGGGGCCGATGTCGACCGCGACTACTTCTCGCTTTTCCCCAATGCCAACGTGTCGTTCCGTCTCGACAAGGAGGGCAAGCATTCGCTGGTGGCGCAATATTCGCGCACCATATCGCGTCCCGGGTTCTGGAGCCTTACGCCCAACAGACAGCAGGTGTCGGATTACACCTACCAGACGGGCAATCCCATGCTCGATCCCTCGTTCGTGAACACATGTTCGCTGACGGCCGTGATGGCGTACAAATACAGCGTGACGCTGAGCGCCAGTTTGCAGAATAATGCCATACAGCAGTTGGTGGTGGTCGACGAGGACGACCCGCGCATGCTGAACCTCACGTGGGAGAATCTGCCCAAGCAATATTTTTACGCCCTTTCGGTCAACCTCCCTTTCGCCGTCGCCAAGTGGTGGGATTGGAACGTGTCGCTGAACGGCATGGCCTATCAGCAACAGTTGACCGCCGCATCGCCTGTGACGAATCATACGGTGGCGCAGTGGTCGACGCAGATGAGTTTCAAACTTCCCTTGTCATTCATAGCCGACGTGGACTACAACGGCATGACGAATATGGTCATGAGCAATGCCAAGGTCAAGGGGCAGCACCGCATGGGTGTAACTCTCAAGAAGAAGTTCGGCGATTCGTGGACCGTCACGTGCGCATTGCGCAACATTATTCCGCTTAATCAGGATCTGTCGTTCGAACAGCCCGATTTCGTGCGCCGCGTGTATGTCAAGCAGTTCTATTCCGACATGAGCGTGCGCGTGGGTGTGTCGTGGAACTTCAGGAGCGGTAAGGCGTTCCGCCAAAAGAGCGTCGAGAGTGGCTCGGCCGACGAGGCGTCGCGACTCTGACGAATATCGATAAGGCCCTAACCAAGCAAATCATAAAGTAATTTAAGGAGACCCGCCCCGATCCCGTAAAGGATTCGGGACGGGTCGTTTTATGGCCGCGGCACGAAAATTGAGTTTTTTCGATGTCGGCAAGAGACAACTTTGCATGTAAAAAACGATACGATTATGAAAAAACAAAGCAACAAGGAGTCGGCGCAGTTCCGCGAGTTCTTCATCGACCAGATCAAGGATGTGTATTGGGCCGAGAAACATCTGTCGGCAGCCCTCAAGAAGATGAAGAAGGCTGCGACCAATCCGAAGCTCGCCGAAGCTTTCGGCAACCACATAGTCGAGACCGACGGACAGATCGAACGGCTGAAGCATGTGTTCGAACTCCTGGGCAAGACGCCCCAGGCCAAGAAGTGCGACGCCATGGCCGGACTGATATCCGAGGCCGAGAGCATCATCGAGGATACCGAGACGGACAGCTACACCCGTGATGCGGGCCTGATCCTGGCGGCTCAGAAGTCGGAGCATTACGAGATCGCTTCTTACGGAACTCTGGTGCATTTTGCCCGTCTGATGGGCGAGAATAAGATTGCCCGCGAGTTGGAGGCCATCCTGAAAGAGGAGAAGGATACCGATTCTCTGCTCACGTGCCTCACCGACGAGAGCGTATACGAGCCTGCCGCAGTGTAATGACCGAGCGATTGCAAAAACAGACTCTCCCCGCAGGAACCCGTTCTGCGGGGAGAGTCGTTTTTATTCCCGGGCTTGCGCGCGGTGCTCGTGTCAGAATCTGCCCGCACCTCCGCCGCCCATGCGTGCCGCGCCGCCTCCGAATCCGCCCTGACCGCCGTTTTGACCGCCCGGGCCTCCGTTGCGTCGTGAATCGCCGCTGTTGCGACGCACTCCGTTTTCGTCTATCGTCTCGCCCTTGCGGGTCTGGCCGTATCGGCGGAGGTTGTACGAGAACTTGACGCCGAAATAGCGGCCGATGACGCTGCTGCGCGAGTTCTGCATGTAGAGCGAGTTCCACGAACGGTCGAAGCCCGTGTTCTGGTTGAATACGTCGTTGGCTATGAGCTGCACCTCGCCCAGCTTCTTGAGAACCTTCATACCTATGCCGAAGTTGCATATGAACTCGGTGTTGTTGAGATTCTTGTTATTGTCGCTCAGGCCCACGTACTGTCTGTAGTTGCCGTTGGCGTGGAGCGTGAGACCGAATCCGAACACGACCCGCACGTTGGCGTTGGCCGAGTGGCGCAGATATTCGTTGTCGCCGTTCTTCGACATGGTGTTGGTCACCTTGCTGTATTGGGGCGAATAGTGGAAATTGAAATCCACGTACTGGCTGAAGTTGCTGCTCAGCGAGGCTCCGCCGCCGGTGTTGAACTGGCGCGAGTGGTTCACCACGCCGTTGAGGATCGAGGGCGACTGGCCGTACGACGCGTTGGCGTAGATGTTGAAATTGCAGCCCATGAAGTTTACGGGGAATCCGTACGATATGTTTCCGCGGTAGCTCCAGTTTCCCGACATGTTGACGGGTTTGCGGAACTGTCCCGTGGGCGAGAGCGTGGTAAGCAGGTCGCCGTCGGGGCTGTATACCTCGTACCCGGGTTGGTTCATGACTACCGAATCCACTATCTGCTTCTGGTTCTTCGAACCGCCTATGTCGATCGAGAACGTGGTGCCCTTCTCTATGCCCGAATGTATGTAACCCAGATTCATTCGGTGCGAATACGAGGGGCGCAGATGGGGATTTCCCGCATAGATGTTGTTCACGTTCGATATGTCGACCACGTCCTGCAACTGGTTGACCGAGGGGTTCGACGTGCTCGAGTTGATGCGCAGCGAGAGTCGGTTCTCCATGTTGAGCTTTATGCGGCTCATGAACGAGTAGGTGATGTTGTCGAACTTCTTCTCGGGCAGCACGTACACGGCGGGATATTCGCGGTCGCTGTTCATCGACACGTTCTGGTAGGTCACCTGGCCCGATATCGACGTTCCCTCCTTGCCGTAGCGGAATCCCGGGCCGATGCGCTGCGTGAGGTACGACGTGTTGTTGCGGTTCGAGTATTCGGGGCTGATATACTCCTCGTACTCTTCGGTCTCGAAGTTGTAGAGGTGTGTCAGGCGGTCGGCGTTCGAGTAGCGATAGCTTATGTTGTAGCCCATTGTCACCTGCGCCTGCTTGCCGATGGGTTCGGCATAGGTGATGCCTCCGTCGAGGTGGTAGTTGTAGTTGTCGGCGTTCGAACGCTGGCGAATGAAGTTGTCGACGGCTTTTTCCGAGTAGTTTTCGCTGCCCGAATCGTTGGTCGAGTAGTCGGCGCTGAAATTCACGTGTATGGTACGGCCCGCTTTCTCGCCCAAGCGAGCGAAGTAGTTGCCGTTGATGCCTGTGTTGAGCGAGTTGTTGTCGCCCATGTTCCAGTTCGACAGGGTGATGTGGTTGAGGCCGCTGATGGGGTAGTAGTCGTTCTCCGACGATCCGTCCGAATCGTTGCCGCTCAGCGACAGTTGCGCGCGGACCATCAGACGCTGGCGCTGACTTATGCGGTCCTCGAAACGGACGTTGAAATTGTGGCCGTTGCCCTTGCTGTGCGAACGGCTGTTCGATTCGTAGTGTTCGTATATGTCGTCGGATCCCGAGGCGATCTGCTCCTCGGTGAGGAAATAATCGCGCTGAACCCAGCTCGAGTGTTTGTTGTTGTTGGTATTGTAGCCGTAGCTTCCCTCGAGCTTTATGCGGTCCTGCTCGCCCCACGAGTTGATGTAGTTAAGACCCGCGTAAGCCATTCTCGACTGGCTGTTGCCGTTCATGTTGTTGGCCGAGAAGCTCAGGGTGGTTTTCGACTTCTCGCGGAACAGGTTGAGGTTTCCGTTCGTCGATCCGTAGTGCTGCGTGGCGTCGTTCTTTCGCGGTTCGAATGCGTACTGGGCGTTCATCTTGCCGAATACGGCGGTTTTCATCTTGTTGTGTGTGACGATGTTTATGGTCTTGTAGCTGTTGCCGTCGTCTATGCCCGAAAATTCGGCCTGATCGCTCAGCTTGTCGAACACCTCCACCGCTTTCACCGCCTCGGCGGGCAGGGTCTTGATGGCCGTGGCCACGTCGTTGCCGAAAAATTCGCGGCCGTCGACGAGGATCTTCTGCACCGTCTCGCCCTGCGCCTCGACCGTGCCGCCGTTGACCGTGATGCCCGGCATCTTGGCCAGCAGCTCGTCGGTGTCGGCGTCGGGCATGACCTTATAAGCCGCCGCATTGTAGACTATGGTGTCGCCGTTGATGGTGGTGCGTACGGCCTGCGTGGTGACGCTCACGGCGTCGATCTGCTTGGCATCCTCCTCCAGCACCCAGGCGGGCATGTCGAGGGTCTTGCCGCCCGCGACCGAGATCATTTGCACGCTGTCCTTGTAACCGAGCGACGACGACGATATGCGGTATTTTCCCTCGGGGACCGATTTGAATTGGAAGGCACCGCGGATGGCCGTGGTGGTATATTTTTTCTGGAGCGTGTCGCGCAGCGACGTGAGTTCGACTACGGCGCCCACTATTCCCTCTTTCTGTTTGTCGATGACGGTTCCGTTGACAGTGCCTTTCGATTGTGCGAAGACCGAGACGGTCGACAGCGAAAACATGAAGCAGAATAAAAATTTTCTCATTGTTTGGTCGTTTGGTTGCGGTAACTATGCGGGTTAATTGTGTGTCAAAATTAGTTAAATTTATTATTATTTTTCCATGTTTCGGGGGCGAAACGACCAAATAAGGTGGTAAACCGTCTTGAGCGCGGGGGCGAATGTGCGGACGGAAACATCGCTTCGCCTGCGGCATGAGCGAAAAAACGAGGTGCGAAGATGCCGAACCGAATAAATCCGTATATTTGCAATGCTTTCCGTCGGAGACGACGGGGGTTAACCTGAAAACTTCAATTCGTTCGATATGATTTCAGCAAAAGGATTCCTCGCTGCGGCCGTTGCTTCGTGCATTGCCCTGACGGCTGCCGCGCAAGGCGAAGCGGAGGATTACCGCCGCGCGTTCGACGCGCCGCGTCGTTTTTCATGGGACAAGGTGACGGGCACAGCGAGCGGTGCGGTGTGGACCGAGCAGGGCGACAAGTTCTATTACCGTACGCATACCGCCGACGGCGACATCTATCGTGTGGTGGACGTCGCGACGAAGAGCCGATCGGACTACAAGACCATCGGGGAGGTGCGTGCGGCGTTGGGGCTTCCCGAACCCGAGGAGCGGCGGCCGCGCGGCCCGCATGCTCCCGCCAAGCACTGGATGGTGACCGATCCCGAGACCGAGGGCGGTCCCGTGAAGAGCCCCGACGGCAAGTCGGAGGCTTTCGTGAAGAACCATAATATATATGTGCGCGATCTGGCGAGCGGCGAGGAGCGTGCGGTGACGACCGACGGCGGATTGGGATTCTACTACTCCGTGTACATGAACTGGTCGCCCGACGGCCGCCGCATCGCGGCGAGCAAGTTGCGCCGCGCCGAGAAACATTACGTCAGCTTCGTGGAGTCGTCGCCCTCGGATCAGCTCCAGCCTAAACTCCACACGATGGAGTATTGCAAGCCGGGCGACGACGTAGACTATCGCGAGCCGCGTATCGTCGACGTCGCCACGGGCGAAACCTTTGCTCCCGCCACCGATCTGTTCGCGCATCAATACAGCCTGAGCCATCCCTACTGGCTGGGCGACGACAGCGACAAGATCTATTTCGAGTACAACGAACGCGGTCACAAAGTATATCGTCTGCTGGAGTATTCGGCTGCGACGGGCGAGGTGCGCCCCGTGGTGGAGGAGACGAGCGACAAATTCGTGAATTACAGCCGTCTGTGGCGCCGCTATGTCGACGGCGGCAAGAAACTGCTGTGGACCAGCGAGCGCGACAACCACAACCATATCTATCTCTACGACGTTGCCTCGGGCGAGGTGGAGCGTCAGATCACCTCGGGCGAGTGGTATGTGCGCGGCGTCGATCTCGTCGACGAGGAGCAGGGCGTGATTTACTTCACCGCCAGCGGCATGAATCGCAAGGAGGATCCCTATCTGGTACACTGGTACCGCATAGGTCTCGACGGCAGCGGTCTGGTGTGCCTCACACCCGAGGAGGGCGAGCACTCGGTAGTGTTCTCGCCCGACCGTCGCTATTTGGTCGACACCTATTCCAAGGCCGACACGCCTCCCGTTACCGAGTTGCGCGACGGCCGTACGGGCAAGCTCGTGATGAAGCTGGAGACGGCCGACATATCGGCTCTGGAGGCCGAGGGCTGGTGCAAACCCGAAGTGTTCGCCGCAGCGGGCCGCGACGGCAAAACCCTTATGTGGGGACTCATACAGCGCCCGTCGAACTTCGATCCGTCGAAAAGCTATCCCATTATCGAGTATATCTACTCGGGTCCGGGCAGCGCCTACGTGCCCAAGACCTTCATGCCCTACAATTGGAACATGACCTCGCTGGCCGAACTGGGTTTCATCGTGGTGCAACTGGATGCCATGGGCACCAGCTTCCGTTCGAAGGAGTTCGAGGAGGTGTGCTACAAGAATCTTAAGGATGCGGGTCTGCCCGACCGTATGGCATGGATCCGTGCCGCGGCCGAAAAGTATCCCTACATGGATATCGACCGCGTTGGCATCTACGGCTGTTCGGCGGGCGGTCAGGAGAGCACCGCGGCGGTGTTGCAGTATCCCGATTTCTACAAGGCGGCTTACAGCGCATGCGGATGCCACGACAACCGCATGGACAAAATATGGTGGAACGAGCAGTGGATGGGGTATCCCGTCGACGAGTCGTACGCTGCCAGCAGCAATGTCGAGATGGCTCATCTGCTTCGTCGTCCGTTGATGCTGGTGGTGGGCGAGATGGACGACAATGTCGATCCCGCCAGCACCATGCAGGTGGTGAACGCCCTGATAAAGGCGGGCAAGGATTTCGAGTTGGTGGTACTCCCGGGCGAACGCCATACGATGGGCGGAGCGTTCGGCGACCACAAACGTTACGACTTCTTCGTGCGTACGCTCATGCACAAGTTCGCACCCGACTGGAGCGAATTCGAGCAGTAGCAGCGGGCGCGCAGGCCGAGTGCTGTTCGCCGACGGCGGATTGTTTATTAAATTTATCTTCGGCGGCTGCGGGGGCGTAGTTTTCGATGATGTACATGCGTCAGCCCGACCCGTAGCGGCCCGCACAGTCCTGCGGACTGCAATATTCACGAGCACCCTCCGTAGGCCGCGGTTCGAGAAATGAACGGAAGACTGCCGCTGTCGAGAATTGAAAATAAGTACCCTCTTCGGATGCAGATCGGTCTGCACCTGAAGAGGGATTTTTTTACATCGTGAATTTCAGCCCGACGAAGTAGGTCCTCGGCAGCGAGGGGCCGTAGATGTAGACCGAGTCTTTCGACGGTCCGTAGTCGAGGTCGCTCTGGAAGCTGTCGAAAATGTTCTTCACGCCCGCGTCGAGCTGCATCGATATCACGTTCGTCAGTCGGAAGACGTACGAGAACCGTACTCCCATGTCCCAGAATGCGGGCGTCAGACGGTCGGTGTCGCGGTCGATACAGCCGGCGTTGTGCTGCACGAGCATCCGCCCGGTGTAGTTGCCGAAGAGCGATGCGCGCAGATTGCGCGTGATGTCGGCCGATGCCGTCATGTATCCGTAGTGGTCGGGGGTACGGAACATACGCCGCTGCGGCTCCACGTCGTCCGACCACTGCTCGGGATCGTCGTAGCGGCTTCGCTGGAAGGTGTAGCCCAGCTGCACCTCGAACGCGTTGGGGATGCCTATCTTCAGCTCCGAGGTTATTCCCGCCACCGTGGCTCCCGAGGCGTTGCGGCGCATCTTTATGATGTTGCCCTCCGCGTCTTCGCCAGTTTTTGCCAGGGTGAACACGTCGTCCAGATCGGTGTAGAAACCCTCCACGAGCAGATTGGCCTGCAACTTCCCGAAGTTGTGGTAGAGGTCGGCCGAGCCGCTCAGGCTGTGCGAATACTCGGGTTTCAGGTCGGGGTCGAGGACTATTATGGCCGACTGGTTGTTCAGCGCGTCGATGTGCAGATCCTCGTTGTAGGCCTGCGGCGCGCGGTAGCCGCTCGAATAGCTCAGGCGCAGCCCCACGTTCTCGTGCGGCGAGTAGCGGACGTTGGCGCGCGGCGAGAAGATCGGTTTGTCGATCATGCTGTGCTTGTCGAGGCGTCCGCCGACGATGATATTGAATTTGTCGCTGCGCCATTCGTTTTGCACGAACGCGCCCGCCGTGCGTACGGTTTGCAGCAGCTTGCGATCGAAGCCTATCGAGTGGTCGTCGAGATCGTTGTAGGTGTATTCGCCGCCCACGGTGAACTGCGCGGGCATGAACAGGCATTTGTCGAACGAATAGGTGTATTGCGCCCCTGCGACGACGGTCAGATCCGACGTCTTGCCGTATGCGTCGGGATCCTTCCCCGTTCCGTAGTAGCTGTTGCGCGATATCTTCTGCGCCGACACGTATATGTTGCCTCGGTGGCGCGAGTCGGCCGAAAAAGCGTCGAAACGAAGGCTTCCGCCGTCGATGTCGTGTTCGAGTTGTTCGGCGATCTCGGTCATGTGCGGAGGTATGTCGAGCTGATCGCCGCCGCGACGGAATTCGTGTATGTGGTGGTATTCGGCCGTCAGTTTCGAACGGATCGATGTTTTGTAGTAGCCGCGGAATCCCGCCGTCTCCGATTTCACCTGCGGTATGTCGCTGAAGCCGTCGTCGTTGCGGTCGTATGCCGAGCGGTTCTTTATCATGCCGAACAGATAGAGTCCCGCGCGGTTGTCGTCGGATACGAACGACCCGTTGAGCGAGGTGTTGTATTCGGCCGTACCGTCCTCGATTATGTCGGTCAGGTTCGATATGGTGAGCGTGTTGCGCAGCGGCTCTTTGGTTATGATGTTCACCACGCCGCCTATGGCGTTCGAACCGAACAGGGCCGAACCGCCGCCGCGGATCACCTCCACGCGCTCGATCATCGCCACGGGCAGCTGTTCCAGACCGTAGACGCCCGCCAGCGAGCTGAATATGGGAGCCGAGTCGAGAAGAATCTGCGAATACTGGCCCTCCAGGCCGTTGATTCGCAATTGCATGGTGCCGCAGTTTCCGCAGTTGTTCTCCACACGCAGTCCCGATTGGAATTTCATCGATTCGGCGAGGTTGGTCGAGGCCGTGTTTTCGAACAGCTTGGCCGAGGCGACGTTGACCACCACCGCGGTGCTCTTTTTGTTGGTTTCGTTGCGGGTGGCCGACACCACGACGGCATCCATCGCCAAGGTCTCCTCGCTCATTTCGAAGTTCACCTCTATGCTCTTGCCGCCTCGGACGGTTACCGTACGCTCCGAGGCTTTGTAGCCGACCGACTCGGCGAGAACGGTTATCTCGCCCTCGGGCAGGTTTTTAAGATAATAATGGCCCGTGGCGTCGGTCGTGGTGCCTATGGTGGTACCCTTGACCGATATGGTGACGAACGGGATGTGTTCGCCGTTGCGTGCGTCCACCACGTGTCCGTGGGCGTTGGCGTCGCTGGGTTTGCGACGCTGAGGATCCGTGTTGTCGGGGGCCGCCGTTGCGGCGAGGCAGAACACAGTAAACAATATTGCGGCGTAGAATAATTTCAGTTTCATGAATTTTCTGTCGTTAAGGATTATGGATATGCAAAATGCAGCGGTCTCAGCCGTTGGCGGCGGAGTTCGCGGCGGGACTTTTTGCCCCGAGGGTTATGCTTTTGCTAAGGGAGGCGCGCGCAGTCCGTAATGGCGGATAGGCCGAGATTCGGTGTGTCGTGCGACGTCGTCGGAGTATGTTGCCGATACGTAACGTGTTACGATCTGCCGACAGACGGCTGCGACTGCTGCCACAGCTATGAACAGCGAGAGTGCCGCTATGGTGCCGAATTGTTGCGCCGTGTGGGTGTGTTCCGCGGTGTCGGGTGCGGATTTGTAGGGATGAGAGTGTATTACGGTATATCCGCCGACGATATGGCGGTGCATGAAGAGCGTAATGCCGCCCGTGTAGCTGCAAAACAGCACGAGCAGCGACAGCGCGCATGCAATGCGATATTTCCGCACTCTCGAAAAGTCCATTCCGTCGCAAAGATAACGCATTTTGCTTAAGATAGCAAACGCGACGGCCGCGGCTCGCCGAGCGGGCGTTCATTTTATCTGCCTTTTATCTGCCGTCTCGCCCAGGGCATTATCGCGGCGGGCGGCATTTTTTTCGTCAGCAGGTGTCGCATGCGCTCCATGTAGGGCTCGGCGTGGGAGAAGAAGAGTTTGTAACCGTCGCACAGCGCGTTCATGTTGCGGTCGCCCGATTTGGAGGCTGCGAAGCGGTGTTTGGGACATTCGCCGCGGCATAGTGCGAGGTGTTTGCAGCGAATACATTCGCGCGGCAGCGAGTTGCGTTTGGCGAGTTGGAATCGGAAATGCTCCTCGCAGCCGTACATGTCGCGCAGCGAGCGTTCGCCGATATTGCCCAAACGGTATTGCGGATATACGAAATGGTCGCACGAATATACGTCGCCGTTGTGTTCCACGACCATCGTGCCGCCGCATGTCTCGCACATGGCGCACAGTCCGTTCGGAACATTCATGTATCCCGCTAATGTGGCGTCGAACAGCTGCACGAATCGTTCGCCGACATCTGCCGCGACCCAGCGGTCGAACACGTCGCACATGAAGGTTCCGTAATCGCGCGCTCCGATCGACCACGGCGCGGGAACCGCCTCCTCAGTGTCGGGCGGTACGATGCGCGGTCGGCCGGCGGCGGGGACGACATATTCGGCTACGGGCAAGAACTGCATGTAGCGACTTATGCCGCGCAGGAAATCGTATACCTCGCCGCCGCGGCCCGCCGAGCGCGCGTTTACGGTGGTGAGTGTGTTGTACTCCACTCCGTGGCGTTGCATGAGACCGATGGCCTCCATCACTCGATCGAACGTTCCGCGGCCGTGTCGGTCGGCGCGGAACGCGTCGTGTATGTCGCGCGGTCCGTCGATGGAGATCCCCACCAGAAAGCCGTTGTCGCGCAGCAGACGGCACCATTCGTCGTCGAGCAGCATGCCGTTGGTTTGCAGTGTGTTGACTATGCGTCGGCCGTCGGCGTACCTGCGCTGAAGCTCCAGCGCGCCGACGAACCATTCGCGTCCTGCCAGAAGCGGTTCGCCTCCGTGCCAGGCGAAGGCGAGCGTGTCGGCTTCGCTGCCCTCGATGTATTGGCGCGTGCACTCTTTCAGGAGTTCGAGACTCATGCGCGGTTGGCGTCCGCCGTAGATGTCGGCTTTGCCGAGATAGTAGCAATAGGCGCAGTCGAGGTTGCAGGCCGAGCCTGCGGGCTTGACCATGATGCCGAACGAGCGCGCCGCGCGCCGCGCCGCCTCGCCGAAAGTGATGTGTTCTTCGCGTGCCATGTCGGGTGGTTTTCAGCGGTTGCGTTCGCAAATATAATATTTCGGGGCTAACGGATAAGTCATCGATGTGCCCGATTTTTGTAAAAAACGCAAAAACGTGAAAACTTTTTTTGTTTTTCGGTTTTCGGTGTTTATATTTGCGGCGGTAAAAAGTCGGAAAACTTATGACGCAACGTGAAAAAATAGTCGAGCATGTATCGCAGATGTTGTCGTCGCTGGGCATAAAGTCGGTGCGCATGGACGACGTGGCCAATTCGTTGGGTATGTCGAAACGCACGCTTTACGAGATGTTCGGCGACAAGGAGGAGCTGTTGTACGAGTGCATGATGTATCGTGTGGACAGATTCCACCGCGAGGCGGCCCAAAAGACGGCCGGCTGTCAGAATATGTTGGAAGTGCTGCTGATGAGCGTGCGCGAACTCAACGGCAAGGATGCGTGGCATGAGACGGAGAAGAGGCTGATGACCAATCTCAAGAAGTTTTATCCCCATGTGTTCGACAAAGTGCAGCGCGACCATACCGAGCGCGGAATGAAGGGCCTGCAAAGCGCGTTGGACAAGTGTCGCGCCGACGGCTATCTCGATCCCAACGTCGACACGGAGCTGCTCACGCGTCTGTTTTTCATGACCATGAGTTCCATCATGTGCGGCGACGACATCGTTCTGCCCGAGGGCGTAACCCGCGAATCGGCGTGCAGCCTGCTCATAGTCAATTTCCTGCGCGGACTGAGCTCGGTGAAGGGCATGCAGGTCATAGACGAGATTCTGGCCCGCGAAAAAGGCCCTGCCGCAGGGGGGGGGTATACGGAAGAAAAAGAATAAATGCAATATTAAATTGAGTGATTTTATGAAACTTAAGAATCTCTTTTTTGCGTTGGCGACTGCCGTGTGCGTCGCAACGGCGCCCGTTGCGGCGCAAGAGAGTGCCGGAACCGACAATTCGGGGCCTTTGATGCTCACGCTCGAACAGGCTTTGGAGATCGCCCTGAGCGAAAACCCGACGGTGAAGATCGCCGATCAGACGATTGAAGCCAAGAAGTATGCCAAGCGCGGCACCTACGCTTCGTTGTGGCCCGAGATAAGCGCGTCGGCGACCTATCAGCGATATATAAAGAAGCAGACCATGCACATTATGGATCAGTCGATGAAGGTGGGTACCTCCAATAACTATTCGGGCGGATTCTCGGCGTCGATGCCCCTGGTGAACGCCCAGTTGTGGAAATCGCTGAAGATATCGGCCATAGACGTAGAACTGGCGGTCGAGCAGGCGCGCGGTTCGCGCATCGACATGGTGGAGCAGGTGTCGAAAGCCTTCTATCAGGTGTTGCTGGCCAAGGATTCTTACGACGTTTACAAGCGTGTGTACGACAATGCGGTGGAGAATCATAAGATAGTGGAGAAGAAGTACGACGTGGGCACCGTTTCGGAGTACGACTTCATCCGTTCGCAGGTCACCGTGTCGAATGCCGAGCCCGACGTGCTGAACGCCGAAAACTCTATCGTGGTCGCGCTGTGGCAGCTTAAGGCCCTGCTGGGTCTGGATCTGACCACGGATATCGACTGCGCAGGTTCGCTGGCCGATTACGAGGCCATGATGAACGCGCAGTTCGACGTTGAGTTCGACCTCGAAAACAACAGCGCCATGAAGCAGCTCGATATTCAGGAGCGACAGTTGGAAAAGACCATCGAATTGCAGCGCGCGGCCAACCTGCCCACGCTGAGCCTTTCGGCGGCTTACAACTTCACCGCGATGGAGGAGAATTTCAAGTTCAGCCAGTATACGTGGAATCCCTATTCTTACGCCGCTCTGAGTCTCAATATTCCGATCTTCGCGGGCGGAAAACGTCGTGCCGACGTGAAGCAGGCCAAGATCAATCTGAACTCGCTTCAGTTGCAGCGCGAGAACACCGAGCGTCAGTTGCGTACTTCCATCATGCAGTATATCAGCAGCATGCAGACCAACCTGAAGCAGTACAACGCTTCGACGGGCAACATTTCGCAGGCCAAGCGCGGTTACGAGATCGCGGTGAAGCGTTACGACGTGGGCGGCGGCACGCTGGTCGACATCGACGACTCGCAGCTGGCCTACACGCAGGCGCAGCTCAGCCGCAGCACGGCAATCTACAACTATCTGGTAAATCAGGTGTCGCTGGAGAAGATTTACGGAACATATTCGCACGAGGAAAACTAAAAACAACAGAGAGATAATATGAAAATGAACGTTATCATCGAAACGCTGCTCATCGGCGGCGTTTGCATGGCAAGCGTCGCTTGCGGATCGAAGCAGAAGAGTGATGCGGCCGAGGAGCAGAAGGCCGCAGCCAAGCCCAAGGTGACCACCGAGGTGGTGCATACGCAGGATGTCGATCAGGAGAGCGTCTTCACGGGCAATGTCGAGGGCTACGCCGTGAACAATATCACGCCGCAGTCGTCGCGCCGCATATCGCGCCTTTTGGTAGATGTGGGCGACCACGTGAAAGCCGGCCAGCAGGTGGCCGAAATGGACAATTCGAGCCTCGCGCAGGCCAAGGCGCAGTACGAGAACAACAAGGCCGCTTTCGAGCGTGCCGACGAGCTTTACCGTTTCGGCGGCGAATCGAAGGCCAACTGGGAGGCTGCGCAGACCACATACGAGGTGTCGAAAGCCAACTACGAGAATATGGTGGAGAACACGGTTCTGCGTTCGCCCATCGCAGGCGTGGTCACGGCCCGCAATTACGATAACGGCGATATGGCCGGCACATCGCCCATTTTCGTCATACAGCAGATCCGCCCCGTGAAGATCAAGGTGAATGTTTCGGAGACGCTCTATCCCTACGTTAAGAACGGCATGGCTGTCAGCGTCACGTTCGACGCTATCAACGACCGCGAGTTCGAGGGCAAGGTGTCGCGCATTACGCCTTCGGTGGATCCCGCCACACGTACCTTCCCCGTCGAGATCACCGTGCAGA
>CAUDHE010000046.1 GCA_958449275.1 uncultured Alistipes sp.
TTCGACATCCCTCTGCTGCTGACGGCCATAATGCTGTTCGGCAAGCAGTTCGGCGGACGCACGCTCTTCGCGGCCTGCATCACTCCGGGACTGATGAACATAATTTCGGCCGCCGTATATCCCACTCGCGAAGCCCTGCAATCGCTCGATCCGTCGCTGCTGTTGAATGGCGCCATCGATCTGTCGCAACACCTGATGCTCGCCTGCATCCTCGGCGGCACGATCATGGGTGCGGGACTCGGTCTGGTGGTGCGCAACAACGCCACGTCGGGCGGAACCGACATAGTTGCCATGATCCTCAACCGTTATCTGCACATCCGCTTTTCGCGCGGAGTGCTGCTGGCCGATTCGTGCGTAGTGCTCACGGGTCTGATAGTCATAGGATTCGGTATAGGTTCGGGTGAAAACGCCGAAGGCGGATGGTTGCTTTCGCTCTACTCGCTCATCTGCATATTCGTTTCGTCGCGCGTGATAGACTACACCATCGACGGAGCGTCGTACGACAAACTGCTGTTCATCATCAGCAACGACCATTCGGAGCAACTGCGCGAATACATCATTCACGACATGGATCGCAGCGCCACCTATCTGAAAGCCTCGGGAATGTACAGCAAAGACGACAAGGAGATGATATTTTTGGTGGTGAGTCGCCGCGAAGTGGCGCAGGTGCAGCGCAAGATCAAGGATATCGATCCGCGGGCATTCCTCGTGGTGACCGATGCCTACGACACCTACGGCGAGGGATTCAAACCGTTCCCCGACAAGGAGACGATACTCGCCGACTAACCCCGTAAACGAGATTCGAACTATGATAAACATAAACACCCTGCGACCCATAGTCGGCGACGGACGCAAACTGTTCGTCGAGACCTACGGATGCCAGATGAACGCGGGCGATACCGAGATCGTGGTATCGATCATGCAGCGCGAAGGCTACGTCTACACCGACGACATAGAAGCCGCCGACATCATCCTGCTCAACACCTGCTCGATACGCGACAATGCGGAACAACGCATATGGGGGCGTCTGAGCGAGATACGCCGCTACCGCAAGCGCAAGCCGTCGCTTTTGGTCGGAATCATAGGCTGCATGGCCGAGCGTCTCAAGGAACGGCTTCTGGAGGGCGACGCTGCGGTAGACATAGTGGCGGGTCCCGATGCCTATCGCGATCCGCCACGGCTGGTGCGCGAGGCCGAGACGGGAACCAAAGGCGTCAACGTGTTGTTGTCGCAGGAGGAGACCTACGGCGAGATCGCGCCCGTACGTCTGGACAAGAACGGCGTGAGTGCTTTCATAGCCATCATGCGCGGATGCGACAATTTCTGCTCTTACTGCGTGGTACCATATACCCGCGGCCGCGAACGCAGCCGCGACGCTGCCACCATCGTGGCCGAGGCCCGCTCGCTATTCGAAAACGGCTATCGCGAAGTGACGCTTCTCGGGCAGAACGTCAACTCCTATCGCACGGGCGACGTCGACTTCCCGGCGCTGCTCCGCAGCGTGGCCGAGATATCGCCGCTGCTGCGAGTGCGTTTCGCCACCTCGCATCCCAAGGATATGAGCGATCGCCTGCTGGAGACCATGGCTTCGATGCCCAACATTTGCCGCGCCATACACCTTCCCGCGCAATCGGGATCGAGCGCGATGCTCGAACGCATGAACCGTAAGTACACGCGCGAATGGTATCTCGACCGCATAGCGGCCATTCGCCGCCATATGCCCGACTGCGCCATAACCACCGACATCATAGCGGGATTCTCGGGCGAGACCGAAGATGAGCATCGCATGACTCTGTCGCTCATGGAGCAGGTAGGTTACGAATTCGCCTACATGTTCAAATACTCCGAGCGCCCGGGCACATTCGCTCAGCGCCACCTGCCCGACGACGTTCCCGACGATGTGAAGACACGTCGTCTGAACGAAATCATTGCGTTGCAAAACACTCTTTCCGAGCGAAGCAACCTCCGCGACGTGGGAGGCGAATTCGAAATTCTGGTGGAGGGTGTTTCCAAGCGTCGCGACGACCAGCTGTTCGGCCGCACGTCGCAGAACAAGGTGGTGGTATTCGACAAGGGAGGCCACTCCGTGGGAGATTACGTGCGCGTGCGCGTAACGGGATGTACCTCGGCGACATTGTTCGGCGAGGAGATATAATAGGCGGTGTTCAGCCGAAATACCTATATATTCAGTCCGCAGCGGTTTTTCAACTCGCTCTCCAGACGCGCGGCCGACTCGAACCGCAATCCCTCCATTCCGACAGCGCGGGCGGCGGCGACATTCGCTTCGTTGTCGTCGATGAAGACCGACTCCGCAGGGTTCAATCCGTAACGATCGAGCAGACAACGGTATATCCGCGGGTCGGGTTTCACCATGCGTTCGTCGCCCGACACCACGATCCCGTCCAGCAGCGAGAACACCTCGTAACGGTCGCGCACCGACGGGAAAGTCTCGTTAGACCAGTTGGTGAGTCCGTACACGCCGTAACCCGCATCCTTCAAACGTCGCACCACGTCGGCCGTACCCGCCACCTCGCCGCCGATCATCTCTGTCCAGCGGCTATGATATGCCTCTATTGCATCGGCCCATTCGGGATACTCGGCCGACAACTCGGCCACGCAATCGGCAAACGACCGCCCCGCGTCCATCTGCACGTTCCATTCGCTCGTACAAATATTCTCGATGAACAGACGACTCTTATCCTCGTCGCCGAAATAACCGTCGTAAAGATAGCGGGGATTCCAGTCGACCAACACGCCGCCGAAATCGAATACGATGTTCTTTATCATAATGGCAATTTACATTAAATAATTCGATATTGAGAATCCGCAGGCCACGATACGATGCGGCATTACGGCCATTACCGCTACTGCGAAATCTTCACCAACGCCTCGCGATAGGCGTTCAGTATGCGCGATTTCGATATGAAGCCGAGATAACGGTTGTCGCGGTCCACTACAGGCAGCATCCAGGTGCGGTTGGCCTCGAAATGCGGCAGAATGCTCTGCACCTGCTCATGCTCGAGTATCTTGTAGGGAGGCTGAATCATGTAATGGGTGATCGAACGCCCCCACCGCTCGCGCTTGAACATATCTTCGCGCAGGTCGTCGAGCTGCACCACTCCCAGAAGATGTCCGAAATTGTCGATTACGGGGAATATGTTGCGATGCGCCGACGATATGATGCTCACCACATCGCCTAACGTGAAATGCTCCTTGATACGGACGAAATCGGTCTCCATCAGATCCTCCAGCCGCAGGAACACGAACACCGACTGGTCCTTGTCGTGGGTCAGAAGCTCACCGCGCATGCGCAACTGTTTGGTGTATATCGAATCGTGGTCGAGCGTGTAATCGACAGCGAACGATATCGACGCCACTATCATCAACGGAATGAACAATCCGTAGCCGTTCGACAGCTCGGCGATGAGGAATATCGACGTCAGCGGCGCCTTCATGACGCCCGCCATCACGCCCGCCATACCGACCAGAGTGAACGACACCACCGACACCTGCCAGCGGAAACATGCGTTGCACACCAGCGCCACTATGGCGCCCATGAACGCTCCCACGAACAGCGAGGGAGCGAACGTACCTCCCACGCCGCCCGAGGCGTTGGTGGTGGCCATCGCTATCACCTTGAAGAACATGATGGCCGTCACGTACACTATCGCCACCCACTCCATTCCGCTGAACTTGAAGAACAGCGAATTGTCGAACAATGCCGCCACATTGCCGTGCATAAGCGATGTCATGCCCTCGTAACCCTCGCCGTAGAGCGGCGGAAATACGAATATGAGCACGCCGAGAATGACACCCGCGCAGGCCCAGCGCTTATACTGCGAGTCTATGCCCTTTATGAACGAGCCTACCGTCGAATTGACCGACGTGAAATAGTAGGACATGAATCCGCAGCATACGCCCAACACGATGTAGAGAGGGATCTGTTTCAATACGAAAGCGTCGGCCTCGCTCAGCGTGACCGATATGATGGGATCGAATCCGCGGAATACCAGGGCAACGGTCGTCGCGGTGATGGACGATATGAGCAACGGGATAACCGACGCCGCCGTAATGTCGAGCATCAGTATCTCGAGCACGAACACCACGCCCGAAATCGGAGCTTTGAATATGGCCGCCACGGCAGCTCCCGCACCGCAGCAGAGCATCAGTGTCAGCTCCTTGTAGTTGAGCCGCGCCAGCTTGCCCACGTTCGATCCGATGGCCGCTCCCGTAAGCACTATGGGAGCCTCGGGGCCGACCGAACCGCCGAATCCGATGGTCGTGGCGCCGCCCACGACCGAACTCCAGCAGTTGTGCGGCGCTATGCGCGAGTCGCGCCGCGACATGGCGTACAGCACGCGGGTCACGCCCTCCGAGATTTCGTCCTTCACTATATATTTCACGAACAGCGTGGCCAGCACGATTCCCACGGCGGGATAGACGAGGTAGAGAAACTGCGCGTGATCGGCGGGAAACCACGTCACCAGCGCCGAACGCACGCCGTAAAGCAGGATCTCGAACACGCACGTTCCCAATCCCGCCAGCGCGCCCACCACGACGGCCAGCAGAATGAGCATCTGACGGTTGCTCAGACGCTTCAATCGGGCGAATAGCCAATGCGAGGCCCTGTTTTTTATGGAAGATATCGACATATCGGAAATTTAATAATCGTGGAAATATCTCGACATCGCCCGGCGATGTCGGCAGTTCGCCGACGCCCCACGCGGCGGACTGCAACTCGCTTTACGCTCGATTGCGTCCTCCGCCGTCGGCGAACAGCGACGCCTATTTCCCCTGCTTGTACCGCTCCGACTGACGGCGGATCATCTCCGTATCCTCGAAGTAGTCGATCTTCATCGAGCGCTTCACCATCTCCAGCGTCTCGGCCGCCTCGGCGCGCGCCACGACGCAACCGCGACGCAACATGTCGTAAACGCCCTCTATATCGTGCTCGTACTCCTTTCTGCGTTCGCGGATGGGATCCAGCATCTGCTGAAGCACGGCATTGAGGAACTTCTTGACCTTCACGTCGCCCAGACCGCCCCTTTGATAGTGGGCTTTCAACTCGTCGAGCGAGGCGTAATCGGGCAGGAACTCGGCGAAATGCTCGGGACGTGAAAAGGCGTCGAGATAGGTGAACACGCAATTTCCCTCCAGCGACCCGGGATCCTCTATGCGGAGATGGTTGGGGTCGGTGTACATGCTCATTACCTTCTTGCGTACATCCTCGGCCGTGTCCGACAGATAGATGCAGTTGCCCAGAGATTTGCTCATCTTGGCCTTGCCGTCGGTGCCGGGCAGGCGCAGGCATGCGGCGTTTGCGGGGAGCAGGATTTCGGGTTCGACCAATGTGGGGCCGTATACCGAATTGAACTTGTGAACTATCTCGCGGGTCTGCTCGATCATGGGCTCCTGATCCTCGCCCGCGGGGACCGTCGTCGCGCGGAAAGCGGTGATGTCCGACGCCTGCGAGATGGGATAGGTGTAGAATCCTACGGGGATCGATTTGCCGAACTCGCGCATCACTATTTCGCTCTTCACCGTGGGGTTGCGCTCCAGACGCGCCACCGTGACCAGATTCATGTAATAGAACGCCAGCTCGCACAGCTCGGGAACCTGACTTTGGATGAATATGGTCGATTTCGCGGGATCGATGCCGCACGACAAATAGTCGAGCGCGACTTCGATTATGTTCTCGCGCACCTTGTCGGGGTTGTCGGCATTGTCGGTGAGTGCCTGCGCATCGGCTATCATTATGAAAATCTTCTCGAACGCGCCCGAATTCTGCAATTCGACACGCTGACGGAGCGAACCCACGTAGTGTCCGAGATGGAGACGGCCCGTGGGACGGTCGCCCGTAAGAATTACTTTACCCATTGTTATCTGACTTAAATTAAATGTCTTAACACTTTCGGAACGACATTCCGACGTCCGAATTAGTTACAAAAATACTAATTTATGCCCGCGGGGCCAAAAAACTTGACGGCTATAATTTTTTTTTATACATTTGCAAAAACATTTATTCGTTCCCTATGACGATCATTCAACTTCAATACCTTCTCGAAGTGGCCAATTGCGGCAGTTTCTCGGCCGCTTCGGAGCGTTGTTTCGTGACGCAGCCGTCGCTCAGCATGCAGGTCAAATCGCTGGAAGAGGAGTTGGGCGCGGTGCTGCTCGACCGCTCGAAAAAGCCCGTCATCCCCACCGAAGTGGGCGCTGTCGTCATAGCGCAGGCCCGCGAGACGCTGCGCGCCTACGACAGCATACGCGAATCGGTGCTGGAGTTGAAAGGCGAGACTTCGGGAAAACTCCGGCTGGGCGTAATCCCCACCATAGCGCCATATCTGCTGCACAAGTTCATCCCCGCATTCGTGAAAAACTATCCGCGCGTGGAGCTGGAGATTCGCGAAATGGTGACGGCCGACATAGTGGCGGCACTGCGGCGCGACGACATCGATGCCGCTCTGGTCGCCAGCGGTACCTGCGGCGACGGCATACCCGAACGCGATCTGTTCAGCGACCGATTCTATGCCTACGTATCGCAGTCCAATCCGCTTTTCGAACGCTCGAACATCCGCATGGAGGATATCGACTTGAAGGATCTGATCCTGCTGAGCCCGGGCAACTGCATGCGCGATCAGATAATCGAGCTTTGCCAGGCTCGCCGCAATATTCCGTCGCACTACTGTTTCGAATCGGGGTCGCTCGACACACTCATGCGCATAGTCGACTGCACCTCGTGTCTTACCGTCATACCCGAAATGGCGCTCGAATACATTCCCGCCGATCGGCGCAGGCAGGTGAAGACTCTCGCCAAAGGAGCCACGTCGCGACGCATAGCGATAGCCGTACGACGCACCTACGTCAAGAATTCCATAATCAACGCTTTGGAGAACACAATACTCGAACATGCGGCGCCCGCGACGATGAAGTGACGCCTCTGCATCGCGCATAATTAAAGAGCTGTTCGCCGACATCGCTTGGCGATGTCGAAAAGCAATGATTTTGACGGCCCGCGCATCTCACGGGAAGCATCCCCGCCCCATAATTTCGTAATCTCGCAAAAATGTAATATATTTGCGAAGTTATACGCGTGCATTTTTTATATATGGAAAAATTGATCGAAACCATAGTCGAAGCCATTCAGGATAAAAAAGGTAAGGATATTGTATCGTTGGACCTCTCGGGATTCGACGGAGCCGTCTGTTCGCATTTCGTAGTCTGCAACGCCGACTCCACCACTCAGGTGGCGGCCATAGCCGACGGCATAGAGCGGGACGTGCTGGAAAAGACGGGCGAAAAGCTCTGGCGCATCGAAGGACAGCAAAACGCTTTCTGGATCGCCATGGACTATGTGGATGTGGTGGTGCACATCTTCCAGACCGAGTTGCGCCAATACTACAAACTCGAGGAGTTGTGGGCCGATGCGCCGATTAAGAGATACGATTACGAACTTTAGTCATTTATGGCAAACAAGAAAAAGAACGATATAAAGTTGACCGTAAGGCCCAACTTCATGTGGATATGGGCCGTGTTGATAATTGTCATCATCGGTTACTCATTTTATGCGGGCGGCGATTCCCAACCCTTGGCGGGCAATTGGAACACCGTGCGGAAGATGATTCGCAACGGCGAGGTGGAGCGCATAACCGTCGTCGACGGGCGGACCGCCAACGTATATCTGACCGACGAGGCAATAGAAAAATACCGCAACGGGAGCGACGACATATTGAAAAAAATGCCTAAAGAGGGCGAACAGCTCGTTTTCAACATCGGTTCGGTGGAACTTCTCGATAACGACGTCAAGGAGGCGGTCGCGGAGTCGGCCATCGAGGACAACCCGGTAAGCATCGAATACAAGAACGAGTCGAATCCTTGGGGCAACATCATCGTGAATCTGTTGCCGTGGGTAATCCTGATCGGCATCTGGTTCTTCATCATCCGCACCATGTCGCGCGGAGGCGGAGGCGCGGGAGGCAACATAATGAACGTGGGCAAGGCGCGCGCGCAGGTATTCGACAAGGACGATGCGGGCAAACGCGTGACATTCAAGGATGTCGCGGGACTGGCCGAAGCCAAGGTCGAGATCATGGAGATAGTCGATTTCCTCCGCAAGGCCGACAAATATCGCGAACTCGGAGCCAAAATACCCAAAGGCGCATTGCTGGTGGGCCCCCCGGGAACAGGTAAAACCCTTTTGGCTAAGGCCGTGGCCGGCGAGGCCAACGTGCCGTTCCTCTCGATATCGGGTTCCGACTTCGTGGAGATGTTCGTGGGCGTAGGCGCGTCGCGCGTACGCGACCTCTTCGAGCAGGCCAAACAGAAAGCCCCCTGCATAGTGTTCATCGATGAGATCGACGCCATAGGACGGGCACGCGGCAAGAACGCCGGTTTCTCCGGCAACGACGAACGCGAGAACACTCTCAACCAACTCCTGACCGAGATGGACGGTTTTCAGACCAATGCGGGCGTGATAGTGCTTGCGGCCACCAACCGTGCCGACATTCTCGACAAGGCATTGATGCGCGCGGGACGTTTCGACCGCCAGATACAGGTCGGCCTGCCCGACGCCAAGGAGCGGGAGGAGATATTCGATGTCCATTTGAAAAATCTGAAACTCGATCCGCAACTCGACCGTGCGTTTCTCGCCAAGCAGACCCCTGGATTCTCGGGAGCCGACATAGCCAACGTCTGCAACGAGGCTGCGCTCATAGCGGCCCGCCACGACAAGAAGCAGATAGCGAAGGAGGATTTCATATCGGCCATAGACCGAATAATAGGCGGACTCGAAAAACGCAACAAGCTGATGACCAAAGCCGAGCGTCGTGCGACGGCCATTCACGAGGCGGGACACGCAACCGTCATGTGGTCGCTGGCCGAGTGCGATCCCGTGTTGAAGGTGACCATCGTGCCGCGCGGCAACAGTCTGGGTGCCACGTGGTCGGTGCCCGACGAAGAGCGTGTGCATGTCACCAACACCACTCTCGAGGAGCAGTTGGCCGGAATGCTGGGCGGCCGCATAGCCGAAGAGGTCAATTACGGCACTCTCGGTGCGGGTGCGTTGAGCGATCTGGAGCGCGCCACCAAGATGACCTATGCAATGGTGGCCTACTACGGCATGAGCAAGAAGATAGGTCCCATAAGCTACTACGATTCGACCGGCACGCGCGATACTTTCACCAAGCCTTTCAGCGAGCAGACAGCCCGCGAGATCGACGACGAGGTGCGCCGCATAATGGCCGAGGCTTACGAACGCGCCCGAAAAATCATCGAGGAAAAGAACGACCGCATAAACGCCATGGCCGATCTGCTGCTCGAAAAGGAGACCATCTACGCCGAAGACATAGAACCCATACTCGGCCCGTCGGCCCAAAGCGCCAAGCAGACCGCAGATGCAGAAGGCGCGGAGCCGTGCAAGAGCGCGACCGACGCTGCCGCTCCCAAACCCGAAAATGAAGAACAGACCCGAAAGATATGACCGATAAGATGAAAAACCTGTGGGTGCGCGCCATAAGCGGCGTGGTGTTGCTCGCAATAGTATTGGGGACTATCCTCTGGTCGAAATGGAGTTTCGGCGCATTGCTGCTGATGATAATCCTCGGTGGCGAGTGGGAGTTCTTCCGCATGGCCGAAAAAGCGGGATATTCGCCTCAGAAGACGCTGGGACTCATAGCGGGAGCCATAGTGATGACGGTGGCGTTCGCTTTGATGTGGTTTTTCGACACCGAGAGCACTCTGAGCAACAAATATCTGGTACTCACCGTGGGGCTCATGCTCTACATAATGATGTTGGTGCCGCTGATGTTCATATGCGAACTTTACCGCAAAAGCGCCACACCCATAGCCAACATCGGCTCGACGCTCACGGGCGTGGTATACGTGGCATTGCCCATGTCGCTGCTCTTCTTCATCCCGCTGCTGCTCGGGCACGGAGTGTGGAACCCGTGGACGCTGCTGTTTTATTTCTTCATCATCTGGGCCAACGACGTCTGCGCCTATCTGTTCGGCATCACGCTGGGCAAGCACCGCCTGTTCGAGCGCATCTCGCCCAAAAAGTCGTGGGAGGGATTCATCGGCGGACTCATCGGCGCGATGGGCATGGGCTACATAGCCGCCACGGCAATGGGCGGCGACCATTTCGAATGGATCGGCATGGCACTCATAGCCGCCATCACCGGCGTATTCGGCGATCTGGTGGAGTCGCTGTTCAAACGCTCGGTCGACGTGAAGGACTCTGGACGCATAATACCCGGGCACGGAGGCTGGCTCGACCGTTTCGACGCACTGATACTCTCGGTGCCGTTCGTGTTCATCTACCTCGTATTTTGCATGAATTAAAACGACATTAAACCAAACAATATGAAGATCAACAAAGAGGGTTACCGAATAATAGCCGTATCGGGTCTCATATGCCTGATATTCTGGTTGCTCATATACTATTTCCAGAACAATCATTCCGGAACGGGGGCGCTCGTCACCGGCACGTTGCTGCTCGTGGCTTTCTGGTTCTTCATCGTGGCCTTTTTCCGCGAGCCGCGCCGCGTGAAGATTCACGATCCCGAACTGGTCTTTTCACCGTGCGACGGCCGTGTGGTGGTCACCGAGATAGTGCACGAAGACGAATATTTGAAAGAGAACATGTTGCAGATATCGATATTCATGTCGATCACCAACGTCCACATGAACTGGATCCCCGTAAGCGGCGAGGTGGAGTATTACAAATACCACCCGGGGCGGTTCCTCATAGCATGGCATCCCAAGTCGTCGACCGAGAACGAACGCACCACTACAGTGGTGAAGAGGGAGGACGGCAAACGCATATTGTTCCGTCAAGTGGCGGGACTGATCGCGCGACGCATCGTGTCGTACATGAAGGTCGGTGACCGCGTGACGCAGAACGACGTGTTCGGATTCATAAAATTCGGCTCGCGCATCGACCTGCTCGTACCCAAGGACAGCGAACTGCTGGTCGAGATCGGCGACCCCGTGGTGGGATCGCAGACCCCCATCGTACGACTGAGAAAATAGCGCGTAAACCTCCTTACGCACGGTCCCACGACGATTACGATCTGCAAAACGACTACGGCATGACGCTCACACCGCAAAACATACTCCGATTCACGGTCGGCCTCGCGGCCACTGCCGCCATACTCTTTTTGATATGGTATTTCAGTACCGTGGTCATATATATATTGGTGTCGGCGGTACTGGCAATCATGGGACGGCCGCTCGTGAGCTATCTTCTGAGTCTGAACATCCGCGGACGGCGATTGCCTCGCTGGGCCGCAGCCTCGATCACGCTGCTGGTCATTTGGGTGGTTTTCGCTACGATTTGCTCGCTGTGCATACCGCTTGTTTTCAACAAGATCAGCGAATTCGCCGCGCTCGACTTCCCGTCGGTGATCGAATCGATAGAGTACCCCGTGTCGTATGTTCAGGCCTACCTGCAAAATATGTTCATCCTGCCCGAAACCGATTTCTCGCTCAACGAGACCCTCATATCGACGTTGCAGGACCTGATCGACTACGAAACGGTCAACAACCTGTTCGCATCGATCATCAACATAGCGTTGTCGACGCTCATCACCGTATTCTCCGTATCGTTCATAACGTTCTTTTTCCTCAAGGAGGACGGATTGTTCTATTCGATGGTCACGGCCATGTTTCCCGAACGCCTGCAACAGAACGTGACGCGCGCGCTCGACTCCATTACGGTGCTGCTGTCGCGATACTTCATGGGCATACTCACCGAAAGTATAATACTCATGATAGTCATTTCGACAGTCATGATGATCTTCGGCATGAAGACCGACAACGCGCTGCTGATAGGACTCATCATGGGGGTGATGAACGTCATTCCGTATGCGGGGCCGCTCATCGGCGGAATAATCTCTGTGTTCATCGGCATCGTCAGCCCTATCTCAGGTTGTACGGCCATGCACACGACGGTAATAATAGCGTGTTCGCTCTTTTGCATCAAAGGGTTCGACGACTTCGTCCTGCAACCCACGATATATTCCGAACGCGTAAAGGCTCATCCGCTCGAAATCTTTCTGGTGATCCTTTTGGCGGGCTACTTGGCGGGAATACTCGGCATGCTGCTGGCCATACCATCCTATACCGTGCTGCGCGTGCTTGCCAAAGAGTTCTTTTCGCAGTTCTCGCTCGTACAGAAACTGACGCAAAAGATATGACCTGCGTTGCGGCATGGGACGAGAGTTATTAAAACGACGAAAAAGCAATGACAATAATAAAAGGCGTGGTGATTCACGGCGTGCAACTCGGGCGCAAAATGGGGTTCCCGACAGCCAATCTCGACGCACGCGAACTTAATGACATCGAAAACGGCGTTTACCGCTCCACTGTAACCATCGACGGCACGACCTACCGTGCAATGTCGAACATCGGTCTGCGGCCTTCTGTCGACGGCCGCTGCCGACTTTTGGAGACACATCTGTTCGATTTCCACGGCGACATATACGGACGCACCATAGAGGTGCGCCTGCTCGGCAAGATTCGCGATGAAAAACGGTTCGATTCCATCGACGAATTGCGACATCAGCTCGAACAAGACGCATACGTGTGCCGCGACAGCGCGTCATAGTCTCCGAAACGCGATTCGTCATGTCGCAGAGTCGCTACTATATATATTTATGCTGTCTGCCGCGTGGGAGCGTCGGCGAACTGCGCGGGCCGAATAATCGCAATAATTCACATGCGTCAGCCTACCCCGCGGCAGGAACGATTTCGGAAAAAGGGCGGACGCGGCGACGGAGCGTTAAAAATCGGAGAACGTTTTCGATAAGCCGAGAGCAGAGCCGAACTTGTTCGGGCTATGTCGAGGCGAGAAAACGACTGCGAAGCGAAATTTTGATTGCTTCAAAAGTGCCGAAGGCATCCGATTTAGCGCAGTCGCAAGGCCGACCCCGAAGGCGTTCCTGACGTGGCACATTTTAACGGCACTGCGTTTGTTTTCCGCCTTCGCGTCTTGGCAATTCATGCAAGCATGATTGCTCTCGGCTTGGCGTCGGTTGGCTCCACCTTTTGGGTGACAAAAGGTGGAAATACTGCGGCTCTATGAGCCGCGCAGTTCGCCGCCGCCCCACTGCGGCGGACTGCAACTCGCAAGACTCGTTTCGTCCTCCGCCGTCGGCGAACACCATAAATATATATTGTCATGCGTGCCGCGGGAGAGGCTGACGCGTGTGTATTAAAGATTGCGGCAGAGAATTGGTTGCAGGTTTATTTTATCTCTCTTTCGGGATTCTTCTTTAGGAACGCTTCCCACGACGACGAGCCTTTTGCGGCTTTCTTGCCTCCGCCGAGGCCTTTTACTCGGCTATTGCCCATAGCCGAGTCGATGGGCGTGCGCGCCGTGAAATAGTGGCACAGAGCTACGGCCATGCCGTCGGTGGCATCGAGCCGTCGGGGCATGTAGTCGATTTTGAGCATGCTTTTCACTATGGCCGCCACCTGCTCTTTCGATGCTGCTCCCGACCCTGTAATGGCTTGTTTGATGCGTGACGGTGCGTATTCGAATACCTCGCGGTCGCGGTTGAGCGCGGCAGCTATGGCCACTCCCTGCGCGCGTCCGAGCTTGAGCATACTTTGTACATTGGTGCCGAAGAACGGAGATTCCAAAGCTACCTCGCGCGGGGCATAGTCGTCGACGAGCTTGCTCACGCGGTCGAATATGTAACGCAGTTTACGGTAAGGATCGCTCATGGTATGCAGGTCTATGTCGCCCAGAGCGACGGAGCGCAATGTGCGTCCTTCGACTTCGAGCACTCCGTAACCCATGTAGTTGGTTCCCGGGTCGATCCCCATTATACGATAGACGGGCATATCTTTCATGCGGCAAATATAGCTGTATTTTCGAAGAAAAAAGCGGTCGCCCCGCATATTCGGGCGACCGCCGTGCAAATTAAACCGATTATATATTCATACGTTATCGTCGCATTGCCGCAAAATCAATGTCTGCGGTCGTATGCTCCGCGCGGTATTCAAAATATACGATCGTGCCGCGGTTTAGTCGAGCAGTTCGGCGATCTTCGCCTGCAACTCTTCGCCGCGCAGACCTTTGGCGATGATCTTGCCCGTGGCGCAGTCGACGAGGAAATTGGCGGGGATGCTGTTGACGGCGTAGTCGTTGCGCGCCTGATTGTCCCACGATGCGAGCGAGCTTACCTGAATCCAGTTCATCTTCTTGCTCTCTACGGCCTTAAGCCAAGCGTCGCGGTCGCGGTCGAACGACACGCCGTAGATCTCGAATCCCTTTTTGTGATATTTGTCGTAGGCGGCTACCAAGAACGGAACCTCACCCATGCAGGGACCGCACCACGAAGCCCAAAAGTCGATGAGCACGTATTTGTTGGCCTTGTTCTCCACTACGCTCTTGAGCGAGATCTCCTTGCCCTCGGCATTCTTGTCGACGATGTCGATATAGGGATTGCCCGGCATTACTTTCAATGCCTTCTCGGCGCCCTCCTTTATCTCGGTCATAGACTCCTGCATGTCGGCGGGCAATGCGGCGATCAGGTTCAGAAGTTCCTGAGGCTCGTAGGTGTAGAAGTTGCTGCGGATCAGATCGGCGCCGAAGATGTTGTCGCTGTTGTCGGCTATGGTCTGTTTCTGCAAATCGGTCATCTCCTTTTCGAGCTGCTCCATCTTGGCTTCGTCCTTAGCGTCGTATGCCGCGCGAAAATCTTTGTTGATCTCGAGATTCCTGCCGTTGAAAGCGGCGCGCTTGTCGTTCAGAGGCGTTCCCGTGGCATTCAGGGCCGGATATTCGGGCGTGATGCGCACGATCTCGATGTTACCCTCTTCGAGGTATACGGGGAAGAATACGTTCGAGCGTTCGACTCCCGGTTCGCTTATCATGATCGAGGCCGAGACGGGCAGCGTCAATTCGCTGCTGCCCTTTATCACGAACGAGTTGTCGGCGATAAGAACCGAGTCGATCTTCTGCGGTTGCGCTTTGGCATCCTGGCGGACAAGCAGATAGGCGTACTTGCCGTTTTCGAATAATTCGTCGGTGCCCTTTATGGTGTATTTGGCGCCGTTAGAGCAACTGCCGAGTATGGCGGCAGAGGCGATGATTGCGAAAATTCTTTTCATGTCGTTACTGTTATGTTGTTTCTGTTTGCTTTATCGCTATCGAAAATCATTCCTTTTTTGCCGATTTCTCCAATTCCGTCACACGTTTGGCCAGATCGGGCAGATTTTTGAACACGGCGAACGAACGGTGATACTGCATGCCAGGCAGAGCGGGATAGCCGAAGCGGATCTCTCCGTCGGGCACATCCTTGTCGAGTCCCGTCTTCGAACCGATCTTCACGCGGTCGCCTATCGTGACGTGGTCGGCGATGCCCACCTGCCCCGCGAGGAAACAGTTGCGGCCTATCTTCGAGGTGCCCGCTATGCCCATCTGCGCCGACGATACGGTGTTTTCGCCGATCTCGACATTGTGGCCCACCTGAATGAGGTTGTCGAGCTTCACGCCGCGGCGGATTACGGTCGAATCGGTCTTGGCGCGGTCGATGCAGGTGTTGGCCCCGATCTCCACGTCGTCTTCGATGACGACATTGCCCAACTGAGGGATTTTATCGAACGAGCCGTCGGGTTTGGGCATGAAGCCGAATCCGTCGGCTCCTATGACGGCGCCCGCATGGATTATGCAGCGCGCGCCGATGCGGCATCCCTCGTAGATCTTGACGCCTGCGTATATTATGGTGCCCGCGCCGATCTTGACGCCGTCGCCTATGTATGCCTGGGGGTATATCTTGGCACCGTCGCCGATCTCGGCTCCCGCCTCGATCACGGCGAAATCGCCTACGTAACAATCCTTGCCCACGGCGGCCTTATCCGATATGGAGCACATGTTGCTTATGCCTATCTTCTGCGGCTTGGCGGCGTTATACATCTCCAGCAGCGTCACTATCGCCGCACCTACGTCGGGAACCCTGACGAGAGTGGCCGTCACGGGCTGCGAGGGACGGAACGATTCGTCGACCAGCACGATCGACGCACCGGTAGTGTAGACGAACTGTTCGTATTTGGGATTGGTTAGATAGGTGAGCGATCCGCACTTTCCGCCCTCGATTGAGGACACGGTGTGCACCGCAGCCGTTTTGTCGCCCTCGACGCTGCCGCCGAGCAGACCGGCTATCATTTCTGCCGTAAATTCCATAAAGTCTCTTTCGATACGTTGAATTTCATTCCTCCATTTCTCGCCTTGGCAATTCGAGCAAGCTCGATTGCCCTCGGCTTAACGAAATGGTTGTTAACGACGACAAATATAGCGATATAAATCGATACTGCAACACCGCGCGTTACTATCGCCTACGAAAAAAACGGTTTCGCGGCATCGGACTTGCGCGACTGCGGCGTCATCGGCAGGCAGGCAAATACTCTTCGATGCGGATGCCTTCGGGCATCATGTCGCTCACGTCGCGGCCGAAGGCGAGAAGTTCGCGCACCGTCGACGACGCTATGTCGGTCAGATCGGGCGGCGTGAACAGTACCACGGTCGTTATGTCGGGGAATATGCGGCGATTGATCTGCGCCATGGTGCGTTCGTATTCGAAATCGACCGTATTGCGTACGCCGCGTACGATGGCTGCGGCTCCCGCGTGTCGGGCCAGTTCGCCCGTGAGTGTATCGTAAGCCACGCACTCCACTCTCGTCTCGTCGGCATATAGGTCGCATATCAGCCTCCTGCGGTCGTCGAGCGCGAGCAACGACTGTTTGCGGCAGTTGTCTCCTATGGCTATCACCACCTTGTCGAAAAGGTCCAAAGCCTCTTTTACCACAGCCTCGTGACCTCGGGTGAACGGATCGAACGATCCGGGGAATATCGCTGTTCTCATCGTTCCGATAGGTTTTGCCGCAAAAGTATTAAGAATTTGCGAAACGGCACGCACATTGCGGACAAATAGTGTGCGTCGTGCGGGCGGGATTTCCGATATGCAACATTTTTTGGCCGAATAAGCCGAGCGATTGCCCTTTCGTTTTCGCCTCGTTTTTCGACTTTTATTGTATATTTGCCGCACCAATTCAATACAAATCATTATGTACGAAATAGAATTATGGGCTCTTATCCCTTTCGTTCTCATGCTGTTGAGTATTGCGGTTCTGCCGCTTGCCGCCGCAGAGTGGTGGGAGAGCAATCTGCACAAACTGTGCGTCGCCGTCGTGCTGGCACTTCCCGCGGGCATATATTTGGTCGCTAACGGCATGGGCGACCGACTCGAGCATCAGATGCTGTACGACTATCTGCCGTTCATCATCCTGCTCTGTTCGCTGTTCGTGGTCACGGGCGGCATCGACATCGAGGGCGACATCGAAGCCACGCCGAAAACTAACACTTTGATTTTGGCTGTCGGATTCCTGCTCGCGTCGTTCATGGGCACCACGGGAGCGGCCATGCTGCTCATACGGTTCATCATCAACATCAACAAGCAGCGCACCCACAAGACGCACACCATTCTCTTCTTCATAGCGTTGATCGCCAACTGCGGAGGTGTGCTCACGCCGCTCGGCGATCCCCCGTTGTTCCTGCTCTATCTGCGCGGCGCGCACTTCACGTGGTTCCTGTCCATGCTGCCCGAATGGCTCTTCACGGGAACGGTGCTCCTGGCCATATACTATTTGACCGACCGCCATTTCCACGGCAAGGAGCCGCAGGCGGCGCTTATAGCCGACAAGACCGAGGTGACGCGCCTCCGACTGTCGGGCGGCATCAACGTGCTGTATCTGGCGGCCGTAATCGCCGCGGTGTCGTTCGTCAACCAGTCCTACATACCGAGCATGGCCGATGAAAACGCACCGCTGTATATGAAATTCCTGCGCGAGATAGTTCTCGTCGTCATAATATTGCTTTCGGTGTTCACTACCGATCGCCGGACGCGCGAACGCAACAACTTTACGTGGGGACCCATCATCGAGGTCGGATTCCTCTTTATCGGAATTTTCGCCACGATGACTCCCGCACTGCTGTTCCTCAACACGCACGCCGCCAAACTGGGCTTGCACTCTCCGTGGCAATTCTTCTACGGTGCGGGCAGTCTGTCGGCATTTCTCGACAATGCTCCCACGGCCGTGGCGTTCCACACCGTGGCCAAGGGATTGCCCGAGATTCCCGACGCCGTTTACGTGGCGGGCATACCGCAGACGCTGTTGCGAGCCATAGCCTTGGGGGCGGTGTTCTTCGGAGCCATGACCTACATCGGCAACGGTCCCAACTTCATGGTAAAGGCCATAGCCGAGCAGAGCGGGATCAAGATGCCCGGATTCTTCGGTTACATGGTCAAATTCTCGCTGGTGGTGTTGCTGCCCGTCTACGTATTGGCGCAGCTCATATTCCTGCGCTGATGCGCTGCCGTAATAAATAGAATGCGCCCCGCGACTGCTCGTCACGGGGCACATTGTTTCTGCGGCGGTTATCGTGCGGGTGCTCTGTAACCGCGACGCAATGACACGGATTTGTCGGTCGGAAAATCCGACGGCACAGGCTGTTTTACCTTGCCCGTGGCGGCCCACTCGGCACCGCGCAGCAGCAGGGTCTGAAACCCCGCGCATTGCATGGCGGGATTGTCCTCTAACGTCGGGCCGCAATGACCAAGCATTATGTGGAATATGCGCGCCTTGCCGTAGTCTACCGTGAATACCAACGGCTCCTCGCGTCCCGATCCGCCCGTTTTTTCATCGGCATGTCCCGTGTAGAGCAGATCGCGCACGTTGGCGGGGCCGCGCATACGATCGTACATTTCGTCGCGCGCGTGTATCCAGTTGTCGGGCAACCCTTTGGTTATGGGATGGTCGGCCTTGCGGCAGTGCATCGGATACTCGCGCTGCGCGCCGTGCGAACCGCCCGCACCCGCGCCGTTGTCCAGAACGGGAATATCGTTTATGAGGTAATAATATGGACCCGATGTCTCGTTGCGTCCCTCCCATCCGCCGAGTGCGATGATCTTGTTGAACTCGGGCCAGTCGGCGAATGCGTTGTCGGCCGCATGGTAAATCACCACGCCTCCGCCTTTGCGGACATAGCGCAGGAAGGCTTCGTCGGTCTCTGTCGGCCAGCGGTCACCGTTGTAGTCGAGCGCCACTACATCGTATCGGTCGAAATCGGGTCTGAAGCCGCTCATGTCGCCGCCCGCCTCGGGCGTGAGGGCTATGTCGACGTCGAAAAGCCCCGATTGGTCGAATATCAGACGCAGCACCCGATGGCTCACCTGCCAGTTGTGATTGTTTTGGCCCGAGACTATGAGGAGCCGCATTTTTTTCGGTTTGGCCTGCGCATCGAATGCGATGACGACTGACATTGTCGCCATCAGCCACAGAATCAATTTCGAATGAAGTTTCATGGGAGAAGTCGTTAAAATGGGTTAAAGTAGGGTAGTCGATCGCAAATTTAATAAAAATAGAGTTGTCGGGCAACATTCTGCCGCCAAAAGCAGGGTGACGAATGCCGCCTTTCGCTGTCGTCGAGATGCGGCGCCACACGGTTCTTATCGGCTTGCGCTTTCGTCGAATATTCCCGTCACTTCGGTCGATACCTCACCCAGTACTCCCGCATTGCCGTTGACGGCCGACTGCACCTTCACGAAGTCGATGTAGCGCAGGTCGGCGGGCTTGCCGTCGAGCGTCATGGCATTGCTTATCTTGAAATAGGTTTTGCCGTCCTTGCGCTCGGCCGTGAGATTGTCGCTGCCGATGTTGTCGGCATATCCCCATTCGTACGGATCGTTGGACCACATTTCGCCTTGCGTGGTATTCTGTGCCAGTCTCGTTCCGTAATAGGTGTGCGATTCGAGCGGCAGCCACATGGGGTAGTAGTAATCCTGCGGATGGAATTGCGCGAGATAGTTCACCGTGCCTCTGCCGCCGATATTGTCGGTCCAGCGCACCGACTGTCCCGCAGCCGAGGGTTTGTAGTAGGTCACGGCATACTCCTGCATGGTCTGCTCCTTGCCCGTCTCGCTGCCGCGCAACTCGTACCACTCGTCGTCGGGAATGCTGTTGCCGTTCACATCCTGCATGACCCATACTATTCCGGGTTCGTTGCTCGTGTCGATCTGGTTGCCCGCGACGGAAAATTCGTAACCTCCGTCGTTGGCTATGCTGTGATCGAATGCCGCTATTACGTATCCGCCGAATCCGCCGAGCGAGAGTTCGAGTCCTTTGCGGAGACGGTTGCGGGCGTAATCGTTCGCCTCGTCGAATGTGCTCTGTCCCGAATATCCCGCTGTCGCGACGTCGTTCACGAATTGTCCCGGTGCGGGCATGAACTCCACGACCTCGGCGGCCGACTCTCCGACGGTCGCAATGGCGCGGTCGGCCTCGCGCGGGTAACACGTGACCTCTATTTCATGTTCGGTCGTCGTCACGGCGCCCTCCGACTTGTCGGTTACGCATATGCGCACCTTGTACGTTCCTTCGGCTTCGGGGCTGAAGGCGAACATGCGTCCGTCGCATCCCTGTTGTAATCGGCCGTCGACGTACCACGAGTATTCGGGGGCGAAAGTGTTTTCGACCAAAGGACGCAGGAATATGGTGCGGCCGAGCGATACGCTGCGTTTCGACGGGTCGTGGCCGTAGCACGAGGGGATGAAAGTTATCTTCGCCTTCACGCCGTCGGTGACTTCGACGGTAATCTTTCGTTCCGACGTGCCGTCCTCGTTGGCGGCGGTGAACAGCAGGGTATGCACTCCTGTTGCGGTCTGTACGAAGGTGTAATCCTTTTCCGCCGATACGGGATCTTCGCCGCCGTCGAGATACCATGCGTACGACGGAGTATCCTCGCTCTGCACCTCGGGTTCGAAGCGATATTCGTGTCCCGCCGCCACGGCGATGCCTTCGGCGGGAATATCCAAAGCGATTACGGGCGGTGCGAGTCTCATGACCTCGATCCTCAGCTCTTCTTCCGCACGACCGTAGCCGTTTTCGACGCGAAGGGTCACATACACCGTTCCCTCCTTGTCGAACACATGTTCGAATACGGGGCGGTCCGACACCGTTTCGCCGTCGATGATCCATGCGAACGAGGCTCCCTCTCCGTTTTTCACACTCGGGGTTACGGTGATGCTTCGTCCCGCTTTGACGACGTATACGCCCGACTGTTCGTCGAGCGTGATTACGGGCGTGAGATCCTCCTCCGCGATCACGCCGTCCTTGTTGCAGGCCGACAGTATGGCGAGGGCGATTATGGCCGATAAACTGAGCAGTTTTTTCATTGTCTTTAAATTTTTCGTTTGTGCCGCGTATTTCCGACTCCGGTGCAGCGGCTATTCCGCGTTCTGCATGCGGTCGATGAACAGAACGCCGTT
>CAUDHE010000047.1 GCA_958449275.1 uncultured Alistipes sp.
ATCAACCCCAGCAATATCAACAAAAAAATCGTGGCCGAAAATAAGCGACCACGAAGATTAAAGTTAAGGAAGAGGTTAAAATCCCTCCCGAGAATTCAAATTATTTTTCGAGCAACGTCATAGTGATGGTCATTTCGGCATTGTTGACCTCAACTCGGTAATCGCCGTCCGACCCCTCGGGCATAACCCACTTAGGATCTCCGCCGTCGTTTGACGACACTCTGTTATCCTTACGAGGATCAGCACCGGCCGACGCAGGGCGCCATGTAGGCTTGGTGTATCCCGCTGAATTGTGCAGTTTGAATGCGCCCTCACCATTACGCTTATTCTCCAAAGACGTTTTCTTATCATAGAAGTGGGCTTCGAGAACCATCACCTCGGGGTTCTTATATCCACCCCAATCGAATTTGTCGAAAACGCCCCATCCTCCGGCGGCATCACCTACGACCCACATCTCCTCGGTGCAGCAACGACCGTAATAAACGATACCGGTCACATTCTGCACATCGTACTCAATGGCGATACTGTAATTGTTCTTGACACCGTTAGCGCCGTCGGCATAAGGATTCAACGATTCGAAAGGCTTCAGCCCTTTCTCCTCGGCCTCCTCCTCGCTTTCGACATAAATGAGCTCGTAACCGAAATCGTCGACTTTCTCGCCGCACATGAATGCGGGGAAATCGGCATCGCTCTGAGTCGAGAGAATAAATTCGCTGTTGGGCTTAAGCACGATATCCTTGCTCTGATAGAACTCATCGACCTCGACGGCAGCCACGGCAGTCGCTCCGTCCGCAGCATCACCTCTCACGAAGAAGCGACGTACGGGAATGTCGGACGTGGTGACACTGGCCGACGCGGTAGACAGCATAGGCTTATAATAGAACTGTCCGCCGTCTATGCTGGCCAAAAGATCGACCTCGATAGCCACAGGCTCACCGATCTTAAATATCCAGTTCGCGATCATGAACTTGTACAGATTGCGCTGCAACACCGTACATGAAGTGGCGTCGGCAGAAATATCCTTCACCACATAAGGTGCGGCATTCACATCGTCGCGCATGCGGATTCTCAACATATAACCGCTGATGCGGTAATCCTCGGTGGGAGGAGTCGGGGTACTCCACGTGAAATTGATGTCGTTCCACTGAGTATCCTCACTGATCGATATCTCCTCGACAAGCATTGTCAGTACCAAATCGTCATTCGCCTCGGGCTTTTCGAACCAGTTGTTCAAACCGTCCTTGTCCTCGCAGGCGGTAAACGAAAGCATACCGACGAACGCCAACAATCTAAATATGTTTTTCATAATAATATCGGTTGTTTAAATTCGTACTATTCCTCCTCGGTCACAGTCTCCCAGAAAGGCCCCTGCACGAGGTTGGGGTTCTTATCGATCTCGGTCTGGAAAACAGGCATCCAGTAGTACTCGCGTTTCCATACTCGCTTGGCCTCGTTTGCTGTGCGAACGAAGAAAGCCCTTTCATTCGCGGGATCGCAAGAACGCTCGACACCCTTGAAATTCATACCGCCGTGGTAATAGTCGGTACCTTCGCAAACCTCCTCGGCAATCATCCAGCGACGGATGTCGGTATAGCGGATGTAGGCATCCTCGCAGCAAAGCTCCACACGACGCTCGCGACGGATGAGATCGCGCATAACGGCCTGATCTTTCGAAACCGTGATCTTGCCCTCCTCGGTACCCCAAATATACTCGGGAACACCTGCGCGAACACGGATCTTGTTCAGATAGGTAAGGATATCGTCGCTGCCAGGCGTCACCTCGTTCAAGCACTCCACGTAGTTCAGATAAGCCTCGGCCAAACCGTAGAACTTACCCTGACGATAAGCGAAAGTACTGTTCTTGAGGTTATCCTCGGGACGATTGCCCTTATTGTTCAGATAACCGTTGTTGGGCGCGTCGTGCGTGTCGTCGTTATCGACCTTGTTGTGACCCACGAGGCCGGTATTGTAACCTTCCATCTTCGAGTTGTAGAAGTTGGCCTTACGCTTCTGACCGTTATCCACCCATTTCTCGTTGTAGGTTACGGTGATGTAGAAACGAGGCTCGCGATTGACATACATATTGTATGTATCCTTGCTCGTCACCTTGGCATTCTCGCCGTTACGGCTCTCGGCACCCGTCCACTTGGTCTTGTAATAAATATCGTCATCGGCAAAACCGCTCTCGTCGTAACCCGACAACCCATTGATTATCGGCTGCGACTTATAACCATTTTTATCATAGGTATAGCCGTCGATGGGATAGAGTCCGTTGCGCATGGCGAAAGCGTCCACCAGCGACTGCGATACACTCATACCGCCGTTAGAACCCGTATCGCCTCGTACGCCTCCGTAACGGATATACGAACCGTAATCTACCGAATACTTGGCGAACAGCACCTCGGTATTGCCGCCCAACGCCGTCAGCGAATAAGCGCCCAGCAGCGACATGAACGGATCGACCGTACCGTCGTCGTTGTATGCCATGTAGAGCGAGTGTCCGTCGGCCTCGGCTGCGTCGATCAACTCTTTGCAGGCCTCCAGCGCACGGTTCCACTTGTTGGCGTCGTAGCTCTGGGGGAACAATTTGTTGCCCTCGCGATCCACATGATCCTTGTACCACTCGTTGCCGTTCACCAACGGGCTGGCGTTGAACAACAGCATACGGGCACGGGTAGCCAGACAGAACAGCTTGTCCACACGGCCGAACTTGGTGGGATCCGTATAAGCGGCAGGCAGCTCGTCGGCAACGGTCTTCAACTCCTGATCGCACCAGTCGATGATCTCGTCCCACGGACGCGGACCGAAGTGCAACTGCTCGGCAGACGAAGAGGGATCATAGACATGACCGCCCTCCACGAAAGGACACGGACCATACCAGTAGGCGAACCACCAGTAGTAATATGCTATCAGGGCGCGGCACTCGAGTTTCATCAACTCCACGTCGGCCTGCGTCACGTTGTCGGCAGGGATAGCGTGCACGTTCTCCTGGAACAACTTGGCTTCGCGAATGCGGTGAGGCATATTTGCCCACACGTCGCCGTTCCAGCCGGTATTGGTCGCCCACTCGCCCGTGGCGCGCTTGTTGCAGTCCCAGCTCCACTGGTGCCAACGCCACGACGGACGGAGATCGTCGGCCAACGACGACATGCCGTATTTGAAAGTATGGCCCCACAAGGGGTCGGGAAGACCATCGTATACATAAGCCAACATACCCTCCATACGCGCTTTGTCGTTGAAGACCATCTCGAGGGTAACCTCGGTGTCGGGCTCTTTATCAAGGTAGTTGCAAGACGAGAGTGTCGCCGCGGCAACTATCACGGTCAAAATATATTTATATAATTTCATTGTTTTCTCCGATTTTAGAAGTTCAAATCAATACCGAACTGAACGGATTTCATCGTAGGATACTTAAGACCCGTGCGGGTATCCAACTCGGGATCCCACAATTTGAAGCCCGAGAAAGTTACGAGGTCGTTACCGCTTACGAACACGCGCAGGCCCTTAAGGCGCATCTTGTCGGTCCACGCCTTGGGCAGGCTGTAACCCAACTCGATGTTCTTCAGACGCAGGAACGACATGTTCTTGAGCCACCAGGTCGAGCTCTGCGTGTTATGAGAGGTCGAAGTGTAGTGCAGACGAGGCCAGAACACATCCTGCGAGGGATTCTCGGGAGTCCAGCGGTCGTTGTAGTTCGAGTAAACGTTACCGAACACGCCCTGACCCGAACCCGGCAGGAAGTACGAGTTGCCGCCCAACACCTTGTAAGCGTCGGCCGCACCCTGGAAGAAGAAACCGAAATCCAGATTCTTGTAGACGAAGTTACCGCCGAAACCGTAAACGAAACGGGGCGCCGTGGTGTGGCCCAGATAGGTGATGTCCATCGCGGTAATCTTGCCGTCGTCGTTAAGGTCGGCGTACATGATGTCACCGGGCATCACATCCAGTCCCAACTCGGGCTGGGGCAATTCGGGATTCAGTTTACCGTTGATGAAGTCGCCATCCTCATAGAGACGGAGGGCGATGTAACCCGTATGCTCGTTAACCGAACGGTTGGTAGCCGAACGGTGCGTGCCCTTCAAAGACTCGGCCTCGTCGCGCTCGCGGATCCAGTTCTTGGCATACGACGCGGTACCGCGCAGCTGCATCTGGAAATCCTTGTTGAAACGGTGGTTCCAAGTAAGCGAAGCCTCGAAACCCTTGTTGTCCACGATACCGAAGTTGGCATAGGGAGTATTCATGAAACCGATCTGAGTCGGAATCGTGTTACCGCGCTGGATGAAGATATCCGAACGATACTCGTCGAAGAAATCCACCTGCAGGTTGAGTTCGTTCCACAAACCGATCTCGAGACCCACGTTAGCTTTGCGCACGGTCTCCCAAGTCAGGTCGGTAATACCCGTGTGACCCTCGGTTACGCCCTGACGATAGTAGCTGGCGCCCTGGTGGCCCCAAGTGTAACCGCCGTTGTTGGTGTTGATGGTGGTCATGTAGGCGAAACGGCGACCGCCGATAGAGTCGTTACCCGCAAGACCCAAAGAAGCACGGAGCTTCAAAGTCGAGAGAACGTTCTTCGCACCTGCCATCCAAGGCTCCTCCGAGATGATCCAGCCGATTGCGCCCGAAGGGAAGAAACCGTAGCGGTGACCCTTCAGGAAGTTCTCCGAACCGTTGTAACCGAAGTTGAACTCGGCAACATAGCGGTTGTCGTAGTTATACGACAGACGACCCGAGATACCCTGGTGACGATAAGGCTGCGTGTCACCGTCGTCGTAACCATCCTGCATATAGAGGAACAGAGCGTCGACATTGTGCTTCTCGCCGAACGAACGGTTGTAGTGAACGCTGGCCTCCAGATAGGTGCGGTTGTTACCGAACGCACCGCCCGAACTGTGTCCGAGGAACTCGTCACCGGCCGAACGCATATCCTTTATAAGGTTACCGTACTCGTCGCGGCCCGTAGCCACCTCGTAGTAACGGGGATTCTTGGTACGGTTAGAGTACTTGCTCTGGAAGTTGTCGAACGAGAATTTGGCGTTCAACGACAGACCCTCGGTAATCATGTCGAGTTTCTGATCCAACGACACGAGCGACTCGATCTTGAACGAATTATTTCGAGTATAACCGCGCTGAGTAGCCTCGGCCCACGGGTTCACGCGCTGCGAACGTACGGGAATGTCGCCGTCCGAATAGATGGTCGGGTGAACGTAGCTCGGGGTCTCGAAAGCCCAGTTGAACACGTCGGTGGTAGATGCGGCCGACTTGCGCAGATGCTGCATGTATCCGCCGATAGAGATACCCAGAACGGTGGTCTGCGTGATGTTCACGTCCACGTTCGAACGAACGGTGAACTTGTTGAGTTTGGTGCTGGTGTCGAAAGGCAGGCTCTCGTCCACAGCCATGATACCCTTCTCGCGGAAGTAGGTAGCCACCAACGAATAACGTACGCGCTCGCTACCGCCGTTCACGTTCACCGTGGCACGGGTGTTGTCGGCCATGCCGCGGGTAACGGCATCCAGCCAGTTCACGTCGGGATAGATATCGGGGTCGTAACCAGTACGGGTACGCTCGATGATCGTGGGATCCCATACGAATTTGCCCTCGTTCACCTCGCCGTACAGCAGGTTCTGCAACTCCATGTCCTCGGCCGCGCTGGCGAACTTGGGCAACTTGGTGGGAGCCTGCAACGACTGCTCCAAACGTACCGATACGGTCGGCTTGCCGATCTTACCGCGCTTGGTGGTGATGACGATAACGCCGTTAGCGCCTCGCACACCGTACATGGCCGAAGCCGATGCGTCCTTCAGCACCGAGAACGACTCGATCTGCTCGACATCCAAATCGTCGAGCGTACGCTCGATACCGTCGACCAGCACCAGAGGCGTGGTGGTTCCCGTGTAAGACGAGATACCGCGGATCCAGAAACTCGACTGGTCGTAACCGGGCTCTCCCGAGGGCTTGTAGGCGATCACGCCGGCGATCTGACCCGCGAGGTTGTTACTCAGACGCGAGCTGGTACCGATTTCGAGGTTGCCGGGCTCCACGGTCTGGATGGCGCCCACGATCGAGGCTTTCTTCTGAGTACCGTAAGCCGTCACCACTACGTCGTCCAATCGCTGGTTGTCCTCTTCGAGTTTGACGTTGATCGTGGTTTTCGATCCTACCTTGACTGTTTGAGATTTGTAACCGATACTCTCGAAAACGAGTTCGGCCGAGGCGGGAACGCTTAAGGTATACTTACCGTCGATATCGGTATTGACACCATTGGTTTCGTTACCCTTTTCGATTACGGTAGCTCCGATTACCGGACCGTTCTCGTCGGTAACGGTACCGCGAACCGTTCTCTTCTGCGCATTAGCATTTACAGTAACGAGCAGAGCGACTGCCGTAAATACCGAAATTACAGAAGATCGTAATTTCCCCCCCCCTACATTTTTAAAGAATGAGTAGAAACTGACCATAATTTAATAATTAGGTTTAAAAGGTTTGTCATAGGTCAAATTATAAAAGGTGACCATTCCTTTTTCCCAAGTATACTGAACGAAGCTACAACGCTGACATAGACCATATATCAGGCAGAAAGAGATCGGTTAGCATAAGTTTGGTAATGCGAATATAGTATTTTTTTATTATATATCAAATTTTTCGTTCCACTCCCGCTCCCTCTTTCAGCCGCCCGAAAATCGGCCCGAAACGCGCATAAAAACCTATATCGCCGACAATCAGCGCATTGCCGCGAGGGGGGGGGCATTTTCGAAGCCTTAATTTTACAATCAAAACAGACATGCTAAAAAGCAAAATAAAAACTACGGCGATTAAATATTAAAAAAATCAAATAATCTCGCATCGGGGGGGGGATTTCGCATACGCGACAGCCGCCGCCATGCCGCCGAACGGCAAAACAATCAGCATAAATATGCGGAAAAACGCGAAACCCGACGGATTTTTCTTACTTTTGTTTCTCGAACAAAACGGAATCGATGACTGAAAACACACAGAACGCACATCCCGAATGGAGCTATTCGGCCGTGCTCTACGAAATGAACATACGCCAGCTCACCCCCGAAGGCACGTTGAAAGCCGCCGAAGGCAAGTTGGAATTTCTCCGCTCGATAGGTATCGACGCCGTATGGCTCATGCCCGTCTATCCCATCGGACTGGAGCAGCGCAAAGGCTCGTTGGGCTCCTACTACTCCGTCGCCGACTATTGCGCCGTGAATCCCGAGTTCGGCACGATGGCCGATTTCGACTCTTTCGTCGCCGCGGCCCATGCCCTCGGAATGAAAGTTCTGCTCGACTGGGTAGCCAACCACACCTCACGCGATGCCGTGTGGCTGCGCAGCAAACCTGCCGACTGGTACGAACGCGAAGCCGACGGCGCGGCCAAGGTGCCGTGGGACTGGACCGACACCGCCAAACTTGATTATGGCAATCGGGCCGTGTGGCGCGGTCAGATCGAAGCCATGCGCTTCTGGATCGAACGGCACGCCGTGGACGGATTCCGCTGCGACATGGCCATGCTCATGCCCATAGAGTTCTGGCAGGAGGCGTCGGCCGTGCTTCACGCCGTGAAACCCGACATATTCATGCTGGCCGAGGCCGAGGAGCTGAATCTTTTCGACCGCGCTTTCGACATGGGCTACGCCTGGGAGATCCATCATATTATGTGCGACATAGCCAAAGGCGCGAGACGGGTATGGGATTTGCGTAACACGCTCTATGCCGACCGCGAGAAATATCCGCCCCGAGCCATGCGAATGATGTTCACATCGAATCACGACGAAAATTCATGGAGCGGCAGCGAATTCGCGCGTTTCGGCGATGCGCTCGACGTCATGACGGCGCTCACCTTTTTGTGGGAGGCCGCCATGCCGCTGATATACACCGGGCAGGAGACGGGATACGACCATTCGTTCGCCTTTTTCGACCGCGATCCGATACTCGACTACCGTCCCGACCGCCACACCGAACTCTATCGCCGTCTGATCGCACTCAAGCACGGCGAAAAGGCGTTGCAGGCAGGCGAGCGGGGCGGCCGCATGATCGAGATCGAGAACAACGCCAAAGACTGCATAATGACTTTCGTGCGCGAGGCGGACGGCAGCCGCGTGGTCGCCTTGCTCAACCTCTCGCCCTACACCGTACATGCCGATTTCCACACGGGCATATACGCTGGACGCTACGTCGACGCCCTGAGCGGCGAAGCGGCGGATCTTCCCTCGCACGTCGAGCGCGACATGGCCCCGTGGAGCTGCACCATACTCCGCAAAGCGACCTCAACGGATAAAATGTAAAGGAAATGAAACGCCTGCTCACAGCAATACTCATTCTGTCGTGTTTCGCAGCGGCCGCCAAGCCCTACGGAATAAAGGATGTCCCCAACGTACAGACAAGTAACCGCTACATGTTCACCTCCAATCCCGACGGAATACTTTCCGCCGCGACCGTGGCGCGCATCGACTCGATCTGTTACGACCTTCGGCACCGCGGCATGGCTCAGGTCGCTGTGGTGGCGTTGCGCGAGATCGACGGCGACGACGTGTTCGACTTCGCCCACAGCCTGTTCTCACAATGGGGAGTCGGCAACAAGAGCGACAACGGCTTGGGCATACTGCTCGTCGAATCGGAGCACGAAATACGTTTCGTGACGGGTTACGGACTCGAGGGCGTCCTGCCCGACGCCGTCTGCAAGCGCATACAAACGCAGCGCATGCTGCCCTACTTCCGTCGCGGCGACTACGACGGCGGCATGATCGCGGGCATGGAGGCCATACGCTCCACCCTCGAAGGGAGCGAACTCGACAACGGCGGCAACGACGACTACGCAGCCGCGGACGACGACATTCCCGCAGGCATTCTGTTCACGTTCGGCGGCTTTCTGCTGCTTTACATGGGCGCGGCATGGATGCTTTACCGCGCCCGCCGACGCTGTCCCGAGTGCCGCAAGACCGCGCTGCGAATCGATTCCACACGCATCGTAAGCCGCACGGCTGAAGTGACGGTCTACGAGGACACCTTGGTGTGCGGCAACTGCGGCGCAACGGTCAAACGCCGTCGCCAATCGGGCAACGGCTCGGGTCCTGGCACCCGTCGGGGCGGAGGCGGAGGGACTATCATCGGAGGTATGGGCGGCTTCGGAGGTTTCGGCGGATCGGGCGGAGGAAGTATCGGCGGAGGCTTCGGAGGCGGCCGTTTCGGAGGCGGAGGCGCGGGCTCGCGATGGTAGGACTCGCGATGGTAGGACTCGCGATGGTAGGACTCGCGCTAAAGTCCGCGGCAAACATGACAACACACAGTATATATTTAATGTATAAACAACCGAAAATTATGAAACGAATCATTCTCGCGGCCCTCGCGGCCATGTTCGCAATGACCTCATGTTCGACCTACAACGGCATGGTAACCAAAGAGGAGGCGGTAAAGACCGCATGGTCGAACGTCGAGTTGCAATATCAGCGTCGCGCCGACCTCATCCCCAATCTCGTGGCGACAGTGAAGGGCTACGCCTCTCACGAGGAATCGACGCTGAAAGCCGTGGTCGACGCGCGCGCGAAGGCTACGTCGGTAAACATCTCGGTCGACGATCTGAACGAGGAGTCGCTGGCCGCCTATCAGAAGGCACAGTCGTCGGTAACATCGGCCTTGGGACGACTGATCGCCGTATCGGAAAACTATCCCGACCTGAAAGCCAATCAGAATTTCCTGGAATTGCAGGCGCAACTCGAGGGGACGGAGAATCGCATTACCGTCGCGCGCAGGGAGTTCAACGAGGCGACTCAGGCCTACAATACGGCCATCCGTAAATTTCCGGCCAATCTGATAGCGATGATCTTCTCGTTCAAACAGAAGCCCTATTTCGCGGCCGACGAGGGAGCGTCGCAGGCTCCGAAAGTGGAATTTTAACCGGTACCGCACCATCTTCGGCGGCCGGCGGGCTTCGAAAGCGCGAGCTGCCGAAGATAAGTATAAAATGCTTTAACGACTCAACCCATGAAAAAAATACGTTTCGGTGTCGTCGGGACCAACTTCATAACCGACCGAGTGATAGCGGGCGCGCGCGAAGACGAACGTTTCGAACTCACGGCCGTATGTTCACGCACTCGCGAGCGCGGCGAGGAGTTCGCCGCCGCACACGGCATACCGCATGTATTCGTATCGCTCGACGAGATGGCTTCGTCCGATGCCGTCGACGCGGTATACATCGCCACGCCCAACTCCACGCATGCCGACAGCGCCATAATATGTATGGACCGCGGAAAACACGTGCTGTGCGAAAAGCCTATGGCCTCGAACGCCCGCGAAGTGCGTAGCATGATCGAGGCGTCGCGCCGCAACGGCGTGACGCTGATGGAAGCCATGAAGAGCACGCTCAGTCCGTCGTTCGGCGCAGTGATCGAAAATCTGCACCGCATAGGCACGCCGCGCCGCTACTTCGCCTCCTTCTGCCAATACTCGTCGCGTTACGACAAATTCAAGCAGGGAACGGTACTAAACGCTTTTCGCCCCGAGCTCTCCAACGGCGCGATGATGGACATAGGCGTATATACGCTCTATCCGCTCGCATTGCTGTTCGGACGTCCGCGATCGGTCTCGGCGCAAGGCATAGTGCTGTCGAGCGGAGTCGACGGGCAGGGAAGCGTGAATCTGCAATACGACGGGATGAACGCCACGCTGCTCTATTCGAAAATAGCCAACTCGCATCTGCCTGCCGAAATAGAGGGCGAGGACGGCAATATCATGATCGACCGCATACAGACGCCCGTCGATGTGCGGTTCTGCCCGCGTCAGGCTCCCGCCTCGGGACGCGAACGCCGCCCCGAGGCGGAAATGCTCGGCCGCGAGCAGCCGCACGACGAATACTATTACGAAATAAAGGAGTTCATCGATACGATTCTCGACGGACGCACCGAATCGCGAATCAACAGTCACGACTGTTCGCTGGCAACGGCCGAAATCATCGACGAAGTACGCCGTCAATTGGGCGTCCGTTACCCCGCCGACGAGGCATAGAAGCACGACGCGCAGTCCGAAGCCCCGCAAAAAGGACTCAGGCTGCCGTCTTGCGCCTCAACTGCCTGACCACTATGTTGTCGAGCGAGAAACATCCGGCACCCGCGATGAACAGCAATACGAACATCACCAGAAATATCAACGGCAGTTCGATCGCCGAGAAGCCGTCGCCGCGATGCACGACGAACAATATCACGCACATCGAGAATATCACGGGCAACAGCGCCAACCGATAAAACGCTCCCGCCATCACGCCCGCCGCGCATATGACTTCGGCGAATATGGCCAGCAGCAGCGACATGCGCGGCCCTATCCCCAACGGATCGTAGAAAGTCGCAGAAAGCGATTCGAACCCGATGATCTTGCTTATTCCGTGCCACATCAGCAGCCCGCCGAAGAAAAGGCGCAGAACCAGAATAAAAGCCGACTCGTATTTGCCGTAAGGCCGATCGGGAAAAAGAAACGACATTACGGGCGACATGTTATACGATATTTTTTCCATTTGAAACAAGCGGTCGGAGTTTGTTCCCGCCCGCAGTTACCGCCAAAGGCAAACGGCATGCCAATCGAAAAGAGCGCTATCGCGCGGCCGATTCCATATATTCGGCCAACTTCTCGGCTATGATGGCCATGTAGGGTTTGCCGCCGATGCGGGCGATTGCGGTCACGCCTTGGTAATTGACGGTCAGCACCTCGTCGGCCGAAGCCAGATCGTCGCGCGTGAGCGGTCGACGGATCACAGTAAGCGAAGCCTCGCGCGCCGCCTGCTCCGCCGTCTCGCGCTCCACCGACACCGTGGCGGCAGGCGGAGTGAAAAGAGTATAGCCGCGCACCAAAAAGATGGGCTGCGTGCTCTCGGAGACGAGATTTCCCGCCGCATCGGTCAACACGGCAGTGTGAAATCCCCGCGCCCGAGCAGTCGCGTCGGCCAGCGCCCGAGTCTCCGCGGCCGCCGAAGTGGGAAAGGCCTGCAACGGGGGAGACATATTCACGCACACGGCTTCGGGACGCAGGCTGCGCAGTACATAACCGCGATATATCGACGGATCGTCGTACTCCATGCTTATGTCTCCCGAAGGATAGGCTTTCACGATCAACCTGACGGTCACGTTACGCGTCAGACGGCATGCCTCGGCCAATTGTCGGGCCGCCCGCTCCGCTTCGCGCGCAACAATATCGATGTCGATACCGAACAGTTGCTCCGCCGCGGTCGTCAGCACCTCGACGTGACGCCCCATACGACGGCACTCGCCGCCGAGCGTATGCACGTTCTGAAATACGTACGGTCCCCGCTGCGGCGTCGCATGCTGCAACTCGCCGTTAAAAAGCATATATTTTTCGCGATTCGCGTCCATGACCGAAATATGTCGCTACGAAGCGAATATTTTAAGCAGCAACTCGCGCAGCAGCTCGCCGTCGTCGGCCGCTCCCGCATCGATACCCTTGCTCTTGCCGTCGTACTCGCGCAACAGGCCGAGTATGTTGAATACGCTTCGGTTGTTCCATTGGGCCGACAACTCCTTCAACTCGCGAACGGCGAACACGTTGCTTTTCTTGAGGATGCGCATCAGCTCCGTATCGTCGGGAAACGGTTTGTTCCTATACTTCGTTTGCCAGCGCAAATAGTTGACCACGAACATGTCGCGGAACTGGCCGAACAGAGCCGTTACAGTGAGCAGCAGCGGATTGTCCTTGGGGTTGCGCGCGAAGTGGTCGGCTATGCGCATGGCTCGCGCCACATCCCGTCGGGCTACGGCGCCGCACAGCTCGAAGTTGTTGAAATCTTTCGATATGCCCACATTGCTCTCTATGTGGCCGTCGGTTATGTCGGTCGTGCCCGCGGGCAGCGAAACCATGAGTTTGTCGATCTCGTTGGATATCTTCGCTATGTCGCACCCCAAATGGTCGGTGAGCATCTGCACGGCCTTGGGACTTATCCTCAACCCGCGCGAAGCGATGAACGAGACGAGCCACGGCCCGATCTCGTAATCGCGCGGCCGCACCGATTCGAATACCGTGCCCGCCGAGGCGCACTGCTTGTAGAACGCCGAGCGTTTGTCGACGTTGCGTTCCTTGTGGCAAACGACCAGTACGGTCGACGCCTGCGGTTTGGATGTGTAATGCGACAACTTTTCGATGTTTCGCAACTGCTGCGCCTCCTTCACTATCACCACTTCGCGCGAGCCCGTCATGGGCATCTGACGACACAGATTCACTATCCGCCCCGCATCGCTGTCCTTACCGTAAACGATTATGCGGTTGAAAGCCTGCTCCTCGGGCGTGAGCGTGGTCTGCGCCAGCAGGTCGCACAACACGTCGATGAAATAGCTCTCCTCGCCCATTAGCAGGTAGACGGGCGCGAAACGGCGCGCGGCGATCTCTCCGCGCAGGCGTTCGAACTCGGCCACGCTGTCTTTGAATTTCACGCTGCTTTTGGCCATCGTCAGATAATCTCTTTGGTTATGCGAAGCACCTTGTCGGTGTCGGGCGTAATTCTGTAATCGTCGTCTATGCGTTGTCCCACCAGCCATACTATACGATCGTCGGAGGTAAGCACGAACTGGCGTCGCTTCTCGGCCATCGACACTTTGCGGTCGATGAGATAATCGCTCACCTTCTTGCGGCCGTTCAAACCGAAGGGGGTAAAGGCGTCGCCGTCGCGCCAGCGACGGAGCGTAAGCGGCCATACTATTTTCGAAGCGTCGAGCAACGCGATGTTTTCGGGAACGTTGAACGCAGGCATGTCGTCGGCATCGCACAGTTCGAAATATAGCACCGAGTTGCCGCAATAGGCACGTTGCCGCCCCTCGCAAACAGTGATCTCGCACGCATCGCCGTCGTCGATGCGCGTAACGGCTATATTACCGCGGTCGACATAGGCCACATGACTGCGCGAATAGAATCTCTTGCCCGAATTGCCCGCATCGAGAGCCCTGCACAGGCCGTCGACAGTGTCGCCCTTGAATCCGTAGCGCGAATTGAGGATCTCGTATATGACGAAGTCGCGCGACGCTGCGATCTCTATGCGGTCGACATGCAGCGTGAACACGCCCGCCGATTCGGTGACCGCGCCGTCGTATATGCGGTCGATGGCGCAATCGATGAAGTTCTGCGCCGCCGTCAGACGGTCTATGTTGCGGTTCATGATGAACGCGAACCGCGGATTGATCTCGCGTATGCGCGGAATAAGCCCCAAACGTATCTTGTTGCGCAGATATTTGGTCGAGCGGTTCGACGAATCCTCGCGGAACGGGATATGCTTGTGCAACGCATAATCCATGATCTCCTTGCGCGTGGCGAACATCAGCGGACGCACGATGCGGCCCGCGTGATTGCTTATGCCCGTCAGACCGCGCAGTCCCGTACCGCGCAGCATGTTTATGAAAAATGTCTCTATCGAATCGTCGATGTGGTGCGCTATGGCCGTCACGGTGTAACCGTGCTCGCGACACAGCTCGGCGAACCACGCGTAACGCAGACGCCGCGCCGCCATCTCCATCGATTCGCCCGTGCGCTCCATCTCGCCCACGGTGTCGAAACGGCGGTTATGGCACACTATGCCGTATTTGCGGGCGGTCTCCTGCACCAGGATCTCATCCTCGTCGCTCTCCGCGCCGCGCAAACCGAAATTGCAGTGCGCCACGGCCACGTGATAGCCGCTGTTGATGCACAGCGACATGAGCACCATCGAATCCACTCCGCCCGATACGGTGAGCAGAATCCGGTCCTGACGGGTGAAGAGTCCGTTACGGCGGACATATTCCTGAAAATTATCTATAAGCATGTTCAAATAACAAGCAATTAATATATCGATTATCGCAGTTCCACGACTGCAAAATCAAATCCGACGGTCATCGGCTCGCAACCCCTACAATATGTTCACCTCGGGTTCGATCACTATACCGAACGCATCGAGGACTCTCCGCTGCACCTCGCGTGCCAGCTCCATTATCTCCTCGCCCGTAGCGCCGCCGAAGTTCACCAACACCAGCGCCTGACGGTCGTGCACACCCACGCGCCCCATGCGGCAGCCCTTCATACCCGCACGGTCGATGAGCCACCCCGCCGCCAGTTTGCGGCATTCGGGATCGGCCGCAGGATATATCGGCATCTCGCCGTAACGCCCGACGAGGCTTTCGGCCTCGGCCCTGCTCACCACGGGATTCTTGAAGAAACTCCCCGCATTGCCCAACACGGCCGTGTCAGGCAGCTTGCCGCGACGGATGGCGCACACCGCCGCACGTATGTTGTCGAGCGTCGCCCCGCCGCGCGCCGCGGTCTCGCGCTGCAAATCGCCGTAGCCGAGATTGGGCGCCGATCGCTTGCCGAAACGTAATTCGACGGAGGTGATTACCGAGCGCCCCCGCAATTCGTGCTTGAATATGCTGTCGCGATAGGCGAAACGGCACTCCTCGGCCGACAGAACCCCGTGCCGGCACATTTCGGTATCGAACCAATGCACGCGGGCCACGACATCCTTCGCCTCGGCTCCGTAGGCTCCTATGTTCTGCACGGGAGCCGCCCCTACGGTACCCGGAATCAAAGAAAGATTCTCCGCGCCCCATAACCCGCGCTCCACGCTCCACGCCACCAGGTCGTCCCACTCCACGGCCGCCCCCGCCTCCACGGTCACCGAATCGTCGTCCTCGGCGAGAACCGATATGCCGTGAATGTCGGGCTTGAGCAACACGCCGTCGAAATAACGGGTGAACAAAATATTGTTGCCGCCTCCGAGCACATACCATTTTTCGGGTCTGCGCTCGGGCGCGAAGATGATGTCGAGATCGTCGGCCGCATCGAACGACACGAGTCGCCGTGCCTTCTCGTCGGCATGGAAACTGTTCAGTTCACGCAGCGGATGCTCGGAAAATTCTCTTATCATGCGCAGCTACTTCTTCTTCGTTTTACGCTCCTCGTCGATCTGTCGGAGCAACTCGTTGACTGCCGTTTCCAACTGTTCGTCGCGCCCCGTCACTATCTCCTCGGGCGAGTTGGCTATTTCGATATCGGGTTCCAGCTGCTTGTTTTCGAGGTAGCTGCCGTCGTCGAGACGATACCCTATCACGGGGATTCCGAACACCAGCGTGGGATCCTGCAACCGCTCCCACGACACGCTGGTCATGGTTCCCGGGACAGGCATGCCCACCACCTTGCCTATACCCATGCGCTGATATACCCACGGCGTGCCGTGAGCGTTGGAGTAGTTGGCTTCGCACGTAATCATTATCGACGGCTTGTTCCATCGACGGCTCGGCATGTCGCATGCCTCCTTGCCGCGTATCACCTGCGTGAGATATTTTTCACCGCTGAAAAGCACCTCGATATCCTCGTGCAGACGTCCGCCGCCGTTGAAACGGGTGTCGATGACTATACCGTCGCAATGGTTGTAACGCCCCAGAATCTCGGCATATACGGTACGGAAGCTCGGATCGCCCATCGATTCGATGTGCACATACCCCAGTCGTCCGCCCGAGAGACGCTCCACATCGGCGGCGCGCCGTTTCACCCAACGCTTGTAAAGCAACGCCGAGAGCTGTCCCTGCGATATGGGAGTCACCACCTCGTCCCAACGCTTGCCGTCGGCGGGACGATAGATCGACACGAGCGTGCGTTTGCCCGCAAGACGGTTGAGCATTGGATAGAAATCGGCTCCGTCGGTTATCGCGTTGCCGTCGATCTTCTCCACGATGTCGCCCGCCCGCACCTGCGACGAAGCGCGGTCGAAAGGTCCGCCGACGATGACTTCGTCTACAAGCAGACCGTCGCCTTTGCGCGAGAGGTCGAAGATAAGGCCCAAATCGGCCGTCACGTCGCCGTTGGCATCGGCGGGACGCGAATAACTGCACCCCGTATGCGACACGTTCAGCTCGCCGAGCCACTCGCTGGCCATCTCGGCGAAGTCGTAGTTGTTGTCTATGTGGGGCAGGAATCGCGCGTAGTTGTCGCGCAACGCATCCCAATCGACGCCGTGCATATCTTCGGTATAGAAGCGGCTTTTCTCCTGACGGTAGATGCGGTCGAACATATATTCGCGTTCGGCACGGGCATCGAGCGTCATGTCACCGCGCACGGCTATGGCCGTCGGCGAACCGCTGCCGCCCTTGAACTTGCTCATGCGCCCGCCCAGGAGGAACATGTTCTCCATCTTCTTGTCCCATGCCAGACGTCCGCTGCCGCTCGACTTCTGCAACACTTTGTTGTTGCGTTCGCGCAAATCGAGCTGCCACAGATCGTACGAACCTTCGTAAGACACTATATAATACAACGTGGCTCCGTCCTTGCTCATCGTGTATCCGCCGAGCGATCCCGACGAGGGGGTGAGACGTACGATACGATCCTCGATATCGTCTAATTCTACCGAGATATCCTCCGTCTTGTCGGCCGCCTCCTTGTCTTTGTCCTTTTTGCTCTCATCGCCCTTTTTATCCTTTTCGGACTCTGCCGCGGCATCCTTCGTACGCTTCTCGCTCTGCTTGTACATTTCGTACTGCTCCTTGTTCATGCGGGCGAGCTCATACGTCTTGCGATTGAGACATACCATCATCACATCCTGCAACGAACCCCACGAAGCGTGGCTGCGCATGCCGTAACGGTCCGACGAGAACAGCAGGGCGTTGCCGTCCATCACCCACTGCGGATTGCTGTCGAAATATCCCGTGTTGGTGATGTTCACGATCTCGCCGCCCGAGGCGCTCACGATACCCACGTCGGAATAAGGATCGTGACGGTTGCCCGTGTAGCTCAATGCGAACCATTTGCCGTCGGGCGACCACGAATAGTCGATGCGGCCGTCGGTAGAGTAATGGCGGCTGCCGTCGGTCACACGACGGGTCTTGCCCGACGCCAGATCGAGCACCATAAGCCGACAGCGGTCCTCCACGAATGCCAGACTCTTGCCGTCGGGCGAATACTGCGGACAGGTACGGTCGATGCCGTCGTCCTTGAAAAGAGACTTCTCCTCTATGAGCGTGGCGTTGGGGAAATCGGGATCGTCGTCGCGCACTATCTTGGCCGTGTAGATGTTCCATTTTCCGTCGCGCTCCGAAGCGTATGCCAACGTACGGTTGTCGGGTGCGAATACGGGCGACGCCTCCGACTGCGGAGTAGAGGTTATGCGCCGCGTGGTGGCGTAGTCGGTCGAAGTGACGAACACTTCGCCGCGCGACACGAAAGCTATCTGCTTGCCGTCGGGCGAAACCGCCGCCGCACCGCCGCCGCTGACAGCTATCTGCGAAGTCTTGTCGGCGGGCGAGTCGTCCACGACGGTAACACTGAGTTTTCGGGGCGATCCCGCGCCGCTCATGGTATATATCTCGCCGTTGTGACCGAAACACAGCGTACCGTCGGCCGCGGCCGTGAGGAAACGCACGGGATGGTTCTTGAAGCGCGTTACCTGCTTGAGATCGGCAGGGGCATCGGCGGGAAACGACCACACGTTGAACGTGCCGTCTCGCTCGCTCAGGAAATAGACCTTCGCGTCGCCGTCGGCATACACGGGATTACGGTCCTCGCCGGCGCGAGCCGTGAGGTTGATATGCTTTCCGGTGGCGAAGTCATAACGCCAAATGTCGCGCGTGATGGACGAGGTATGATGTTTGCGCCAAACGTTCTCGCCGCCCTTCTTGTCCTGATAGAGAAACGACTTGCCGTCGCGCGTGAAACTGACGGCCTCGGCGGGAGTGGCGAGCACGCGCTCGGGACGGCCGCCGTCGACGCTCACGGCATAGAGTTCGCTCATCGAACCTTTGGGAAACAGCGCGCTGGCAGCAGGATCGGAGATCGATGCGCCGTAGTAGATTTTCTTGCCGTCGGGCGAGAAAGCATAAGGCGTTTCGGCCGCCGAATGCGTCGTAAGTCGTGTCGGCGCACCGCCCGAAGCGGGCACGGTAAACACGTCGAAATTACCGAAACGATCGCAGGCGTATGCCACGGTCTTCGAATCGGGAGACCATACGGGAGCATAGTCGTAGCTCTCGTCGGATGTAAGTCGGCGCGCCTCGCCGCCCGAAGAGGGCACGGTATAAATGCTGCCCTTGTAGGTGAAGGCCACGGTACGGCCGTCGGGCGAAATGGCGGGATAGCGCATCCACAGCGGCGACGCATCGGCGAAAGCGAAGGTCAGCAGCAGTAGCGATAAAGCAGATAAACGTTTCATATTTACGGGTTTCTCGTTGATTGTCCGACAGTAGTCGATAAATTAATCGGCATTTTCGACAAAGTTAGAAAATATTTCGTAATTTTGAATAATTTATCGGTTCTCGGGCACAACCCGCGGAGAACGCAAACGGGTGAAACGAGTTGCGTTCCTCCGCGAATCGCACGACTCTGCGAGCCGCAAAAACGGAATACGAAAACAACAGATAACGAATAACATCATGTTCAGCAAGGAAGATTTACTACAGATCGAAAAACACGGGCTCACACCGGAGACAGTCGAGCGGCAAATCGAAAATTTCCGCACGGGATTCCCCTATCTTCCCATAGTGCGTGCCGCCTCGGCGGGCGACGGCGTAAGGGTCCTCACCGGGGAGGAGATCGCGCGGGCCGAAGCCCGTTACGACAAGGAAACCGAACGGCTGAAAATCGTGAAGTTCGTACCCGCATCGGGCGCCGCCACACGCATGTTCAAGGAGTTGTTCGAGTTCGTCAACGACGGCCGCCGCGGCAAGGGAATCGGCATCCTGCTGGACAATATCGAAAAATTCGCCTTTCAACCCGAGCTGTCGCACTACGTAAACGCCGAATCGTCGGACAAGGAGGTCGTGGAGGCTATAGTGAAATGCGGATTATGCTACGGCTCGAAGCCCAAAGGGCTCGTGACGTTCCACGCCTACCCCGACGGCGGACGCAAGGCCGTGGAGGAGCATCTGGTAGAGGGCGCGTCGTATGCCCGTTCGGGCGACACGGTGCATATACACTTCACCGTCTCGGCCGAACACATGGGCGGGTTCTGGGATGTGCTGGGCGCTACGCAACCATACTACGAGGAGCGTTTCGGAGTCAAATACGACGTATCGTTCTCGGTGCAGAAGCCCTCGACCGACACCATCGCCGTCAATCCCGACAACACGCCGTTCCGCACCGAGTCGGGCGAGTTGCTGTTCCGTCCCGCGGGACACGGCGCGCTCATAGAAAATCTGAACGACATCGACGCCGACGTGATATTCGTGAAAAACATCGACAACGTCACCACCGACGAGCGGCGCGGACCGACCATAAAATATAAAAAGGCTCTCGCGGGCATACTTTTGGAACTGCGGGATCAGGCTTTCGAATGCCTGAAATCGCTGAATGACGGGTGCGACGATACGACGCCGATCGTAAAGTTCATCGAGGAGAAATTGTGCGTAAAGCTCCCCGAAAACACAGCTTCGGAAACACTGAAACGCATCCTCGACCGTCCGATCCGCGTATGCGGCATGGTGCGCAATGAAGGCGAACCGGGCGGCGGTCCGTTCTGGGTAGCCGACAAGGATGGCACAGAGTCGCTGCAAATAGCCGAATCGAGCCAAATAGCACCCGAAAACGCCTGCCTCATGAAAGCGGCGAGCTATTTCAACCCTGTCGACATCGTATGCAGCGTAAAAGACTCGCACGGCAACAAATTCGATCTCAGAAAATTCACCGATCCCGCCACGGGTTTCATCTCGTCGAAATCGAGCGGCGGCCGCGAATTGCGCGCCCAGGAGCTGCCCGGACTTTGGAACGGATCCATGGCCGCATGGAACACTGTTTTCGTCGAGGTTCCCGTAGCGACTTTCTCACCCGTAAAGACGGTGCTCGACCTTCTGCGTCCCGAGCACCAACCTATGTAACATACTTCGATTCCGCTACATCATGCCACCTTGCCTTGCGTGAGGTGGCATGATGTGCATATAATAATGGAATGCAGTTCGCAGAATTGCGCAGTTTGCCGCCGCCACAACCATCCCTCGTCATTTTTGCATTCTGGCTGCGCGACAATACACATGCGTCAGCCTCTCCCGCGGCAGGAACGATTTCGAATTAAAAGCGGGCGCGGCTGACGCGTGTGAATTACTGCGACTCTTTGAGTCGCGCAGTTCGCCGCCGCCCCCACGCGGCGGACTGCAACT